>PIVW01000740.1 GCA_003353825.1 Chloroflexota bacterium | reverse complement strand
CTACGAGTGTCCACTGTTGTGGGGGGAAGTCCAACAGTTTACCAAAAGTGTCCATTAATTTAAGACTTGAAACTGTCTCACTTCAGATGACGGGATACAGCCTACTCCTACACCCGCGACGCGGACGGTGCGATGGACGTGGCGCAGAACGTTTTCATCAAAGTTCACACCAAACTCGATTCGTTCCACGGCCGCCGCGTCATTTACGGCGTTACTTTCGGCAACCTTCGATACCTGCCTCAATTGCCTACTATTTGTGACAAACCATCCGAAACGTCCTTCAAGGCCTGTCCCATTTGGGTCAGGTTTTGCCCCGCTTCCTCCGACTGTGTGGCGATGGCCGCATTGCCCTGGCTCACCTGATCGATTTGGCCCACCGCCATTTTGATCTGGTTGATGTCCTCGGCCTGCCGATCGCTGGCGTTGGTCACCGAAGTGATCAGGTTCACGGTCTGATCGATGTTCGTGGTGATTTCAGTCATGATTTTAGAGATGTGTTCGCTGGCTTTGACACCTTGGTCGGCGCTGTGATGCGATTTTTCAATTAGGACCGAAGTTTCCTGGGCGGCCGTCGCACTGCGTTGGGCCAGATTGCGCACTTCTTCAGCCACCACCGCAAAACCTTTTCCGGCGTCTCCGGCCCTTGCTGCTTCGACGGCCGCGTTCAGGGCCAGCAGGTTGGTCTGGAAAGCAATTTCATCGATGGTTTTGAGGATGGTGACCGTCTGATTACTGGAAGTTTTGATGGCCTCAATGGCTTCGGCCATGGAAGCCATTGCCTGCTTCCCTTGCTGGGTCTGGTCGAGAACGGCACCTGCACTCTGCCGCGCGTTACTGGCGTTCTCGGCGTTGGCATCGGTTTGGGAAGCCATTGTTTCCAGGGAGGCCGATGTTTGCTGGAGGCTGGCGGCGGTGTTGTTGGCGCCGTCGACCATACTGCTGCTGGTATGGGAGAGTTCACCGGCGGCATCGGTCAGGTGAGATACGTTCTGCATCAGACTCCGCGAGGCCATGGCCACCGGTTTCATGACCTTGCTGTTGATGACAAAAGCCAGCGCCCCCGCAGACAAGATGATTGCCAGCAAGGAGGAAAGAATGGCGTCCCGGGTTACTTTCGCCAGCACCGCGTCGGTTTTTTCGGTTGCCAGGCTTACGCTGGCCACTCCCAACACGTCGCCGGCCTTGTTGGCTTCGTGGCAATCAAGGCACGACTCCTTGGCCAGAACCGGGGTCACGAAACGCAAAGTGTGCGCTTCCTTGTCTACCAATTTTTGCGTTTCTCCCGTGGACAAAACTTGGTTTTCCATGTCATCGACTGGCTCGGCACCCTTCCTGATGCCGTATTCATCTGCTACTGAAGGCGCCCTGACGGCTCGAACAGAGTGGAGCTCAGGCAGCTTGCCCACATTCGCCACGAATGTTTCCAGACCGTCCATGTCTCCGATTTCACCAAAGGCGCTCATGGCGTGCGTTATGCTTTCAACCGCGAGTTTGGCCGCTTCGTCGGTCTGGTTGGAGGCCATTCGCTTGGTGGATATGGTGTTGTAGGCGGTGGAGGCGCCCAGCACCAGGAACAGGCAACCGGCAACCAAACTGATAACTTTTGTGCGCAGGCTCATGACATAATCCCCTATGTTCAACAGCGTTTTGGTATAGGTTGCTCAAGAGGGTTCCCTTAAGAGACCTTACTGGCGATCTTTATCATTCGGAGATACGCAGGAGATCTTTAGGTAACTTTTTTTGACTTTAATTCTCAAAAATAATACTTGTTGGTCAATTGTTGATTCAGGTTGCTCAACACACTGGACAGTTTCATGGCCATAAAATTACGCGAGAGAAAGAGAAACCAAAGGCAGCACCCGTATGAACAGGTACTGCCCTGGTATGAGTTTATTCAGCGTTTCACCGAGAACGCTGTCAGTTTCAGTCGCCTCCAGCGCCGGTAGCAGCTTCCATTACTTGCTCAAGGCTGAAGGTGGCTGGCTTCATGCGAGGCGGAAACTCGCGGAAGCTTTCCAACCACGTCGCGATGTAGGCAGCTGCCGGTGCAATCGAGAAAATACGCTCCGTTTGCCAATGCGTGTACCCGATTGTTTGATCGTAAGCGCGTTCAAACGGATCCATGCGCAGGTTGGTGAGCATCGGCCAGCGAAGTTCCTCGAACGGGGCTTCCCAGACTTTGAAACCCACCTCATTCTGGCGGAGGAAGGTGATTTTCCAGTTATTGTAACGCAGTGCCGCGACTCTGCCGGAGTCGGTCCAATAGATGAATTCGCGACGCGGGCTTTCGGTGACGTCGCCTTTCAGGAACGGCATCATGTTGTAGCCGTCCAGATGGACCTTGAACGTCTTGTCACCGGCTTTCTGTCCCTTGAGCAATCGCTCCTTGATATCGGGCACACCGGCG
>PIVW01001511.1 GCA_003353825.1 Chloroflexota bacterium | reverse complement strand
TGCTCTCCGTGGCATTGTTCGCCGTGGCATTATTTACTGAACTCGGCCAATTACTCAATCTACCGAGCAGCTGGCTATACGCGGTTCATCCGCATCTCGGATGGACCAGCGTGCTACTGCTCATGGTGGCCCTGTACATTGTGTTCCGGCATGTGCGATACAAATTTACAAGTCGCCGCTTGATGATTGGCTATGTAGTCTTGCTGGTCGGGATGATCGTCGTGGTCAACTACTTTGTCCCGTATATCTGGTTGCGTGGACAGCATCATACGGCCGAGTTCATCAGCGTAGCTGAAGCTGACGTATTGTTGGTAGACGAGGACGACGTGTTCGTGCTGGAGATTGGGGGTGACGCACGGGCCTATCCGCGTGACTGGATGATGATTCCCCATATCGCCGGCGACACAGTTGGTGAAAACGAGGTCGTGATGACCTACTGTGCACTGAGCAATCTGCCACAAGCGTTCAATTCTTACATCGATGGAGACAAAGCCAACCTCAAGGTGTTATCGCAGGTTCATAATAATCTCGTGATGGTAGATACCAACAATGGCGCGTTGTACCAGCAGATCACCAACAGATC
>PIVW01001510.1 GCA_003353825.1 Chloroflexota bacterium | reverse complement strand
GAGGCAATGAACGTACTCGGCGTTGTGAGCCTGAGTGACTGGTTTGAGAGCGTCGATTTTGATTTGGTGTTGGTCTTTAGTCATTGTTGTTTGCCTTGTTTCCATATATCTAATATACTACGTTTTTTGGCAGTTTGGAGGGCCTATTGTGCCAGTTTGGAAACTGGTTTTACAGATAATTCTCCTCGTAAAATTTGAGGATGCCCTCGGTGGTTGGGTTCCCATGCGAAACCCAGTCATGAGCACAGGCATAGATCGACTCCGCACTATGTTCCGGTGTCCCGTCTTCATTGAGATGTGAGCCATATGCACGTAGGAGGATCTTCAGTGATCCCACTCGTAGATTCATTCTTTCTACGCTATAACGCCAATCGCTATCCATTTTCTACCCTCCGTCAACTTGGCAACCGATCAAGGCACCGGCAACGGCTCCACCAGGAACACCAATCCATCTGCCATCACCGCGACTAACAGCACCGCCGATACCACCACCAAGGAGGGCACCGATGATGGATCCTTCGAGGCAGGAGTTGTCGTCTTGGTTTGTCTGGGGTGCGTATTGCGGACCGGTTTCTTCACAGGG
>PIVW01001509.1 GCA_003353825.1 Chloroflexota bacterium | reverse complement strand
GCTTCGAGCTGCATTATCCCCCCGGCTTGGTGGAAATCGTGGCGTGTAAGCAGGATCTTGGGCAGGCTCTTATCCCACTGGTTAAGAACGCCTTTTACGCCTCAAGCAGCATGGGGCGCGTTACACTAAATATTGAATCGAGCGACGGGTTTATCCGATTTACGGTGACCGATTGGGGGAAGGGCATGTTGCCCGAGGTCCTGGCCCGCGTGGGAGATCCATTTTTTACGACAAAACCACCGGGTGAAGGAACAGGATTAGGGCTCTATACTGTTCGCCTATTCGCAGAGCGAATGGGGGGGAGTCTAGAGCTGAAATCCGAGCCTGATGTCGGTACGACAGCAATCTTAGAGATTCCTCGGCTGGCAGCCGTAGAGGAGCAGATACATGCAGAAATTATCTAGTGATGAGGAGGCGCCAACGAGCATCCTCGTAGTAGATGATGATGAGCTTTACCGTACTCGATTGTCCAAGGCTTTTGAAAAGCGTGGCTACGAAGTCGAGGTGGCGGATAGTTATGACCACGCGCTGGTGATGGTCACTCGATTTACACCCGACTACGCTGTGGTGGATTGACAATTGAA
>PIVW01001508.1 GCA_003353825.1 Chloroflexota bacterium | reverse complement strand
GGTGGAAGCTAAGATATGCACGGGCGACAAGCACGAGCTGAGCTTGTGGTCAATATAGGATTGGCCGCGAATGCGGTCCTTGCCGCTGCCAAATTGTCGGCTGGCATATTCGGGCACAGCCAGGCGCTCTTGGCTGATGGGATCAACTCGATATCCGATGTGGTCTATTTCATAGTGGTGCGAATTTTGGTGACGCTCTCCGGGAAACCCGCTGATGAAGAACACCCCTACGGTCACCATCAGTTTGAGAGTATTGCGGCGCTTGTGGTGGGGGCATTTGTGATAACCACCGGACTTGCGATATTCTGGAATTCGGTCAACAGCGTCTACGATCTCTTAGCCGGAACCCAGGAAGAAAAAGCAATACGCCTGTTCACACTCATAGTGGCCGTAGGAACCATCTTTGCCAAAATCGCCCTTCTGGTGCACGCCAAGAGGGTTGTCAGGAGTACAAAAAGCCTGGCGGTCATGGCCCTTGCCAGTGATCATCGTAATGACATCGTTGCGTCACTAGGTGCTGCAATTGGGATTCTATTTGGATTATTAGGTTATCCCATATTCGACCCCGTTGCTGGCGCAATTGT
>PIVW01001507.1 GCA_003353825.1 Chloroflexota bacterium | reverse complement strand
TATGGTCATGATCCGTTGGATCATCCACTCGATATTCGGTAGGGTCTGTGGTGCTGACTGTAATTTCCTTGGTCCAGCCTGCGGCAGCCCACTCACCCTGGGTAGCAGAGTCAAGCACACCGGATTGGCGGTCTATTGGCTGGTATACATCATTAGTGGCATCGCAGCTCAGGTGCTCATTACTCAATTCAGCCTGTCCCGCAAGGACTTTCATATCCATGACGTAGTCTGAGCGACTTATATACGTTGAGCTGGTCGCCGCCATAGATAACATATTTATTGCGGCCATCGAACCGGACAGTGAAGGCCCTGCCGCCACTGACTGGGCTCGCAACGCAATGAGGGGATGTGCCGGGTTACAGGGCAGGTAGTAGGGCATCTGCACATAATACGGGTAGCCTCTGGTTAAACGTGGATTGAAGCTCTTCGACCACATCTCTATCGTAATCGGCCTATACGTGTCAATCATAATCCAGCAGGGAGGCCCTCCATTCCATCCGGCAAAAAACATCGAGTATTTACCTTCCTCATTGGTCAAATCCTTAATCTCGTGCAGGCTACCGTAGGCGCTTATTATTGCGTCTT
>PIVW01001506.1 GCA_003353825.1 Chloroflexota bacterium | reverse complement strand
TCGTAACCGCCGCGAACGACACGATGGAACTTGCATCCCTGGGCTCTGGCAATTGGCTCTGTCTGAACTACAAAAGAGCGAGTGGCTTGCCGGTTTCGATTGGAAGCCTGACATCGAACCCAAGCCTGCTCGGCAATGGTGGTATGCCAGTTTGGCAGAGAGGGCCAACGTTCTTGGCTGCTGCGGGGTACACGGCAGACAGGTGGGGTTTTGAATCTGTTGGGGCAGGTGTCGCCACAGTATACCGAAGCTCAGTCGTGCCAACGATTGCAGAAGCAGGGTTCCTTCTAGATTGGAGCCTTGGTGTGGATGTAACCACAGCGGACGCAACAATAGATGCAAGTGACTACCATCTGCTGCACACATCGATTGAAGGGTTTGACACTAACCGTTTAGGCTTTGGGTCTAGCGGCGCGGATGCCATCACCGTCTCGTTCTGGGTTAGAGCCACAGTAACAGGTACCCATTATTGCACGATCCGCAACAGTGACAATGACCGAACCTATCCCGCGAGCTTCACGATAGACTCTTCAAATACTTGGGAGAAAAAAACAATTCCCCTTCCTGGAGACACCGCTGGAAATT
>PIVW01001505.1 GCA_003353825.1 Chloroflexota bacterium | reverse complement strand
CATCCCCTAACCCAATCAGAGCAATCTGCCGCTGGATCTCTGTCTCAGCACCAATCAAATCTGCAAGCGCCTCAGCTTGCGATAAGTCGAGCTTTCCATTGTAAAACGCCCGGCGCGAGAATTCTCCTGCCGCCGCCGTTCTAAAACCGTCCAAACAGGCAAGACTAGCAAGCATTGCATCCAGCACCGCCCGTCCGCCATGAATATGAAGCTCTACAACATCTTCACCAGTAAAGCTGCCCGGGCCCGGAAACCACAAAACAATGCCCCGATCAATAAGCTCACCCGTCCGCGGATGGCAAAACGAGCGTAACGCTGCCTTTCGCGGTTCAACTGGCCATGCTTTCAGTTCCCTCATAGCCCGGGTACAACCGGGACCGGATATCCGAATCACACAGATGCCGGCCCGTTGCGTCCCGCTGGAGGGGGCAAAAATAGTTTCAGTGTTGTTCACAGTCTAACTGGTAGATGGTGTCCAGGGTGGCGTCCAGAATCTTTCGCATCCGATTCGATCTTTGTTTTCTGCAATCACAGATCCACACCAGTACCCTATTTCCTTAACTCTTAAGCTAGAGGAAAACCGTT
>PIVW01001504.1 GCA_003353825.1 Chloroflexota bacterium | reverse complement strand
GGCAATGCGGCACAGAATCTTACCCCTTACAATTATGTCAAGTTCATCTATGAGACCCGATCCGATACCTTTGTGGGCTGGCAGGCGGGCTCGAAGATCTCACGCAGCACGCGGCTGGCGAACGTTGAGGTCTATGCCGGTTCTACCTTGTTCCGCGACTATGCGGTTACCTATGAGACCGGTGGCACCGGCCGCTCGCGCCCGGCCTCGGTAAAGGAATGCACCGCCAGCGATTGCTTCCCGGCGACAGTGTTTGACTGGTCGGATGATGGAACGGCAGGGTTTAGCAGATTACAACATTCAAGTGAGTCAAAGGACCTCAGAAACAATTGGGCCTTTATCGCAACTGGTGACTTTAATGGCGATGGACTAACAGATCTTTATGCTGCCGATGTCCAGTCTAGCCATCGGGGGTATGGAGCAGGAGTCCCGACGAGGGATGAGGTTTGGCTCTCAAATGGGGATGGCAGCTTTAGCAGATTACAACATTCAAGTGAGTCAAAGGACCTCAGAAACAATTGGGCCTTTATCGCAACTGGTGACTTTAATGGCGATGGACTAACAGATCTTTATGCTGCCGATGTC
>PIVW01000739.1 GCA_003353825.1 Chloroflexota bacterium | reverse complement strand
CAAGGGGCTTTTCCAACCGAGGGCTGAGTGTTTTCGGCGGGCGTTGTAAAAGCCGTTTATGTAGCTGAAGATTGCCAGTTCTGCTGTCCTGCGTGTTGGCCATGATTGGCGCCAGATCACATTTCAGATAAAATTGAAAAAATATTCTAAAATCAGAAAACATAAAAATTTCTTTCCTTTTCGTTGTTGGTTTGTTATTGTGTAGGCGCTTAGGCAGCTTGTGTTGCATGTCTATCCTCAGACCATGCGGGGTAAGCTTGGGCACGATTAACATATAAAGACGATTTTGGGAGAAAATCATCATGACTAATAGCAAGTGGCTACGTCGCGCTTTGCTTGGCAGTGTTGCGCTTGGCGTAACCGTCACCGGCGCTCAGGCCGACGAACTATCTACTTTAATGACACAGCCTGAATATTTTCAGAACAAGGCGAACTGGCCCGAAGCGGCACCTATCGCTATGCCGGTAGGTGACAGCATGATCACCTTCAGCAGTGGTCAGGGCTCCCTGGTTGACTGGCAAGTCGACCGTGACATACCTAGCGATAGCGGTTTCACTATCGCAATAACACCAACCGCTGACGTGCCGGCCCCTGTCAGCGAATTATCAGTATCTGGATACGTTAAGGGCGACATGATCTACGATTTTGACCAGGATAATCTCGGTAAAGATTTTGGACATGGCACCAAAATAGATGAAGGCGCCCAGAAAAGTTCCGGTGTTAGCTTTAATGCTGTACAGACCCGGTTCAGAATCAAGTCCAAGATGGATACGGCGATTGGCCAGGTTCGGACTTTGGTCGAAGGGGATTTCTGGAACGATGACGGTCATTTTCGCGCCCGTCACGCCTGGGGTGAATGGGATATGACACCTAACCTGACACTGGGTGCTGGGCAAACCTATCTTACTGGCTGCGATACCGTCGCGGGCCTCACTCTTATAGATAATGGCGGCTCGGCTGGCGGTTGCGGACAAGGAACTCGTAAAGGAACGGTTAGACTTGCCTACAAATCTGGTCCGACCACTTTTAGAATTGCTGTTCAGGAACCATTCGCCTCGGGTGGTGATGATACGTATGGAGATTATAAAGTAGAACGGTCTCCGGATTTGCCAGCCGTCGCCTCATCTGTCCGGTATGATGCTCCTGGTGGTCATCAATTATTTTTAGGCGCCACGGTCAGCCCCGTCGATTTCGATAACGGCGTAGATGCTAGTGGTGATGATATCTCTTTTGAAGGCGGGACAGCCTGGGAGTTTCAGGCAGGCGCTGATGTCAACCTTGGCGATATTGCGACCTTAACCGGCCACTTTGACTACAACAAAGGTGGTAAACATCTGAATGGCGGTAAAGAACAGTACTCGTTTAATGAGGTGACAAGCACTGAGAATAAAGTGACTACCGTGACAGGAATTGAAGCAAATCTTTTGGAATCATGGGGCTTTCTTGCCGGGCTGTCGTTTGATGTCAGTGATTCCACAACGCTTAATGTCCAGTACGGTTATGCCAATCCGGTGGGTACGGAATCAGAGACTGAAGAAGGCCACAAGTCTGTGGAAACGCTACATGCCAACATCCTCTGGCGGCCTGTCGATCAGATGCGTCTCGGCGTGGAAGCTGTCTACGGCTCGAAAAAGACTTTGGAAGGTAATAACGAAAGTGCTTTACGTGGCCAGTTCGGTGCATGGTTCTTTTTCTAAAAACCTGCCCATCTGAGGCTTAAACTTGATAGCCGGTCCCCTGATGAATATTACGGGGGCCGGTTATTTTGTGACAACGGCACACATTTTGAGCGGGATCACAGTGCCAACATCGCTGGTCACAGTTTTTTAGACTATACCATAGCGGTTAGGCATCAGTTATGTAGATGTACCTTTTTAAAACTTCTTACGCTTTCCTCAGAGTCTGATTCAAAATTCTGATTTTGTCTTTATCATCCTTGCGATATGGCGTGTAGCTCTTCGGATTGCTGCGATGAGCAGCCCCAGCTTTCCGATGAGCTGATTGTGCTTTCCCAGTCCCTTGCCAGCCTGCGACAGCGCCCGAGCCAGGCAAACGTACGCTCCACCACCCAGCGACGGGCAATAACGACAAAACCTGTTGCATGATTTGGCCGCCTGACAATCTGGAGGCTCGGGCTTGGCTCCATGCTCAACAGACCACACTGCACCCTATCACCGGCGTAATCACCATCGGCAAAGAATTTGGAGACAGCGGGAAAACTATCCACCGTGCCGGCTATGACATCGCAGGCCTTGTCGCGATCCTGAATGCCCGCATCATGAACTTCGCTAAACAGCAAATTGCCTTGAGTATCAACGCTTATATGGCGTTTGCGGCCCTTTATTTTCTTGCCAGCGTCATAGCCGGACACCCCGCCGCCTTCGCTCGTCTTCACACTCTGGCTGTCAATAATTGC
>PIVW01001503.1 GCA_003353825.1 Chloroflexota bacterium | reverse complement strand
CGGGTAAATTCAGTCATTCCAGGCCCGATTGAGAATACTGAAGGAATGCGCCGCTTGGCGCCGGGCGAACGGGCTATGGAGATGGTGCGTCAAACGGTGCCGCTCGGTCGTCTTGGCAAGGCAAGCGATGTAGCAAAAATGTGTATGCTGTGGTCGTGCGAGGCGGCGGACTATGTGAGCGGAGCTATCATCCCTGGTGGTGGGGGACGGTATCTTGGCGGCGCGGGCGCGGCGATTGACGGGATCATGAGGGCAATGAAGAGCCAGACATAACTACCAGAAGTATCCCACAAGCCCGGCTGAATATCGCCTGGTTCATGATACGGACCCTGCATCTGTGTGTCTACAGTGCAGCGGCCGGCACTTTATCGCACCAAGATTGCTCCAGGGGCGTTTTGTCAGCAGGCAGGTAATCGTCGTATCGGAGTTGCATCGAACCGATCGCTACAAGAGCCGCCTTCTCGTTAGCACCCTCCAGCTTGTAGAATCTTACAACATAGCCTCCGCTGAACCCTTTCGAAACAGCATACTGCCAGGCCCGGCAATAGAGCACCGCCATCAGGTGATCGTAGGTGAACTCCTTGCT
>PIVW01001502.1 GCA_003353825.1 Chloroflexota bacterium | reverse complement strand
TTGTATCAATATCGTCGCTGTAGCCCATCCTGAACATTCGAGCCGGGCCGCTTGCGTTGTTATCATTGAACATCGTAAATTCGGACTGATTAAAGCCCACATTGTCACGGTTGAAGAAGAAGTCTGTAGAGTTACCAGAGCCGTTTTTACCTGATTCTATAGTTACTGCTTTGAATGTGGATAACCTTGCGTGAACGCTGATAGACGTAAGAACATCTAGTCTGTAGCCATCGGCAGGAGCCTGACCAACGCCAAGTGTGCCGAAGAAATTATTCTTCCCGTCGTCCTGCAATACAAGCTGCTGGTTTGAGTTCAAGTCTGCGCTTTTGGCAATAACAAAATTGTCGTCAAACGAGTTGTCTATACCCATCACCCAACGCTGATCACCTGTCAGGAGGAACTGAACTACTGCATCGCCAGTTCCGTCTTGTTCAATGGTGAGGCCAGCAGTGGCGTCTACGTTGGCTGTATCCTCGTAGACGTGCATTATGCTGGCTGGTAAGATATTGACGCCAAGCGATCCTAAGAACTCTGACCGCCCATCAGTCTCCAGCACCAGTTGAGAATTGCTTGCAAGGTCCAAGCT
>PIVW01000197.1 GCA_003353825.1 Chloroflexota bacterium | reverse complement strand
TGCCTTGTTGTCAAAGGTCAGCAAATCCGGGATTTGGAGTTCATGGATGGAATTAAACAGGTTGTCTGCATCCCGCATCATGGCAATCAGGGTGTAAGCGGTGGAAACGGTCATATACGTGTTTTCAGCGGCCTGGTATTCTTTGAAAATTTTCTTTCGGGACCGAAGCATGCGATTCTTATTTTTATCAAGATACTGACGGTACAGCTCGATGCTTGGTGCGTTGACGGCGAGCATGGCATCAGCGATAGCGGGCAGGCGTTGCAGTGAACCCGCTTTGATGAATTTCAACAGCCAGGGGACCATCCGCGGCGCATAGGTCCAGCGCAGGGACAGCGGTCCTTCCGGATCCATCAACCACTTCGGAACTTTCTTCCAGAGGCCGGGTACGGATTGCGGCACGCAGGACCAGGGCGAGATGACGCCGGCATTGCCGTAGCTGGTGCCGTCCGCCGGACCGTCGCGATCGATAACGCTGACGTCGAAGCCTTTTTCCTGTAGCGCAAGCGCGGTGCAAACGCCGACCAGGCCGGCACCTACGACGATGATCTTCTTGTTATCCGCTTCAGGCAATGTCGGCAACAACCGTGCCAGCCTTGGGAGAGGGCATTATCGCCCAATTCAGCACGTGGGCCGTACCCGATGTCGGGTTATGGCTGGCGATTTTGGCCTCGCTATTGACGCTGGCCGGTTTGTTTATGGCCCGTCGTGCATACAAACCTTTGCAGCAAACGCAACCAGTGCAAGCACAAGCTACCTGATGAGTCGATCGTTACCCATACGCCTTCTCCTCTCCCTGCTTTTCGCCGCTGTACTGATTTTTACCGCCATTTCGGTCGATGCGCAATCAACGACCTTTGATCTCAACGAAGCGCTGGCAGCCGCCAAACCCGGCGACACGATTATCGTTCCCGCCGGCACCTATTCTGGACCATTGATCATCGACCGGCCAGTCACTCTGGAAGGCGAAGGCTGGGCGGTGATCGAAGGCACGGGCGAGGGTGATGTCATCACCGTCGAAGCGCCCGATGTAACCCTGCGTGGCTTCGTCATACGCAACAGCGGCGATTCGCTGGATACGGAAGATGCGGGCATCACGGGACTGGCTGCCAACATCACCATCGAGAACAATCGCTTCGAAGATGTGCTGTTCGGCATCTATCTCAAGGATGCACCCAACAGCGTCATCCGCAATAACGAAATCCGCTCGAAGGAACTTGCTGTGCCGCGCCGCGGCGACGGCATTCGCCTTTGGTACAGTCCTGGTGGTCTGCTGGAAGGCAACCATATCAGCAACGCCCGGGATGTGATCATATGGTTCTCACCCGACGGCATCCTACGAGATAATATCGTGGAAAATGGCCGTTATGGCCTGCACTTCATGTTTTCGGGCAATCAGATCGTCGAGCGTAATGTCCTGCGCAACAACTCGGTAGGCGCGTTTTTGATGTATGGCCGAGGGCTGACGTTACGCGAAAATCTCATAACCGACAATCATGGTCCCAGCGGTTATGGTGTAGGTCTCAAAGATGTGGATGACATCGTAGCAGCAGGTAATCGCCTGGTAGGCAACCGTATCGGCCTTTATGTAGACAATTCGCCGCGCGAGACCGACGCCACCGTGCTGTTCGACAACAATCTCCTGGCCTATAACGAGGTCGGCCTAAACATGCAACCGCTGACCAAACGCAATACCTACACCAACAACATCTTTCAGGAGAACGGCGAACAGATTTCCCTCACCACAGGCGGCGAATTGACAGGCAACGACTGGTCGCGCGGCGGGCAGGGTAATTTCTGGAGCGACTACGTTGGCTTTGATGCGGATGGTGATGGCATAGGCGATCAGCCCTATCGGGCGCGAAGTTTCTATGAAGACATGATGGAAGCTTATCCGGACCTACGCCTGTTCCAGCTCAGCCCGTCCAGCGATGCCCTGGACATGGCTGCCAAAGCTTTTCCCATTTTCCAACCCAAGCCGAAAATGGCCGACGACCGCCCACTGATGTCGCCTCCCGACCTGCCAACAATCCCCGGTCTGACCCCGCCACCCACCACCGCCAATCTACTTGTTGCCGTTATCATGCTCGCCATTGCCGTTATCATCCTCGCTTTTGGCACGGGAAACGTGATGCGAAAGACGTAAGGCGTGTTGCGTGTTGCGTGTTCTCCTCTCGACTCCATAGCTCCCACCGACCAAACGACCACGCGACCACGCGACCACCTACCCTATGATCACATTTACGCACCTCACCAAAAAGTTCGGCAGATTCACTGCCGTCGATGATCTCAGCTTCGAAGTGCCCAGGCAGCATGCTGTAGCATTGTGGGGCCCCAACGGAGCCGGTAAGACCACCATCATCAAATGTCTGCTGGGCTTACTCGGTTATGAAGGTCAAATCGTTGTCGATGGCCTGGATGCACGCAAAAAAGGGCGTGAGGTACGGCGTATGCTGGGCTACGTGCCACAAGAACTCTCCTTCTACGACGATATGAGTACGGCTGAAATGACCCGATATTTCGCCCGCCTGAAAAAGGTGGATTCGTCACGATCTGTCGAGGTATTAGACCAGGTGGGGCTAACGGAACATGCCAAAAAACCGGTGGGGGCACTCTCTGGGGGGATGAAGCAACGCCTGGCGCTGGGTTTGGCTTTGCTTGCCGATCCAGCCATTCTGGTGTTGGACGAACCTACCTCCAGCCTGGATGCAGAGACACGTGATCAATTCCTGAATTTGCTAACCGAGGTCAACGGTGGGGGCAAGACCATTGTATTTACATCTCACCATCTGCGAGAGATCGAGACCTTGGCCGACCAGGTCCTGGTTTTAAGAGAAGGCAAGATTGAATTCTCTTGCGAAGCCCATGAGATGGCAGACCGATTGGGCTTGCGGACACAGATAAAACTGCGAGTGGCGCCCGATTTGATGGCTCCTGCCCTCGAGGTATTGCTGGCGGACGGACTCTCGGCCCGTAGAAATGGCGTCGGTATCCAGGTCGAGGTACCGGCTCATGCCAAGGCAAAGCCAATCGAAAGTTTGAGTCGCGCTGACATCCCGGTTTTGGACTTCGATATCCAGTAAGGAGAAGAATCTATGTACATCAGTTTATCGACCCTCTGGATTATCGCCCAAAAAGAATTGCGGGATGCATTACGCAATCGTTGGTTTCTGCTTTACACCTTAGCCTTCGTCGCCCTTTCTCTGGCCTTTTCCTATCTGGCATTGGCCGGGGCAGGCATCGTCGGCTTCGCCGGATTTGGCCGCACTGCCGCCAGTCTCATCAACCTGGTATTGCTCATCATCCCCTTGATGGCACTGACGGTGGGGGCACAGAGTCTGGCCGGCGAGCAGGAAAAATCCACGCTAAGCTACCTCCTTGCCCAACCTGTCAGCCGAGCTGAAATTTTCTTGGGTAAGTATCTAGGTTTGGCCCTGAGCCTGCTGGCGTCGCTGGCGTTGGGATTTGGCATATCAGGCGTAGTCATCGCTCTGGGTAGGGCCGGCGCTACCGACCCCTTGGTCTACGTACAACTGGTCGGGCTGGCCTTCCTTCTCAGCCTGACCATGCTCAGTGTTGGCTTCCTGGTCTCGGCCCTCACTCGCAAAGCTGGCGTAGCTATTGGTATCGGACTCTTCTTGTGGTTGCTGTTCGTCTTCTTTGGCGATCTGGGCATGATGGGTACGGCCATTGTGTTACGAGTGCCCATCGCCAACCTTTTTGTGATGTCATTGTCCAACCCCTTGCAGGTCTTCAAGATGGCGGCCATTCTCGATATCCAATCCACCCTGGACATCCTCGGCCCGGCCGGCATCTACGCCATGCAAGAATATGGTGATATTCTACTCCTATTGTTCCTGGGTGTGCTGGCGTTATGGGTCATACTTCCCGCTGGATTGGCTTACGCCCGCTTCGCCACGAAGAACGATTTCTAACTCAACGATTTACAAAAAAATTCTGAATCATGTATACAAAATCAGTGCATACACCCCTCGTGGTGTCCCTTACTGTTCTCCTATTCTTTCTATCCGCCTGCGCGCAGGGTCAGGCAGAGGCTCTGCCGCCCGAGAACCGTTACGGTGAGACGATCTGCGTGCAGTGTAACATGATCATCAGTGATGAGCGTTTCGCAACCGGTTACGCGCACGAGATCGAACCCGAACGTTATGAGAGCATCGCTTTCGACGACATCGGCGATATGCTCGAACATGCTGCTGCCCATCCGCAGCATACAGTCGTGGAGTGGTATGTCCACGATTTCTACAGCAAAGAATGGCTGGACGCCACTCAGGCACATTACATGTTCAGCGACAACCTTACGACACCAATGGCTCAGGGCACGGCCGCCTTCGCAGAATTGGCGGCAGCGGAAACCATGGCCACCGAAATGGATGGCGTTATCATGGATTGGGAGGGATTACGTGAGCGCTTCGGGGCTGGCGAGTTGGTAGTCCATGCCCATGCGCCAGAAGAGGGCGCCATGGCTGAAGGGATGGATGACGACGGTCATGAGCATGACATGCAGGAGAGCGCCACCCTCCACAGTGAGGACGCTACGATTCAAATTATTGCTCCCAGCGATGGCGCTGTCGTCAGCCACATGCTTACCGTGCAGATCGCAACTAATAATTTCGACTTGATGGCCCCTGGCAACCATTGGCATATTTTTATTGATGATGAACTGGCGCAGATGGTAGGGGCTAGCGACACCGTGATAATCCATGACGTTGAAGCGGGAGAACACACCGTGCGGGTTACGATGTCAAACGCCCAGTATGAAGATATTGCCGCAGTCCACGAAATCACCGTACTGGTTGAAGATGGGATGGATCACGATGTGGATCACGATGTGGCCCACGATGCCATGGCAGAAGCCGAAGCTATGGACGAGGACCAAAACCCTGAGGGGGAGGCCGCCCATGATCACGATGAGGATATGGATCATCATCATGACACAGCCATGGCGGAGCAGATTTTGGGTGAAGCGGAGGTCGAGGGCTATCAGGTGGCGCTGGTCAGCCATACGCCACTTCGCACCGGCTACAATGTGGTCATGTTACACCTGAGCAATCCTGAAGGCATAGCCGTCAGCGACGCCGAGATCAGCTACTCGCCACTGATGGACATGGTAGAGGGTATGGATCATGGCGCCGCCGTCGAGCAACCGTACATGGAATTCCCCGGCATGTATCACGGAGCGATCGCCTTCCCCATGCCCTCAGGGCCCGACCTGGGTAGCTGGACACTGACAGTCTCTTTCACCGATCCGGCAACGAGCATAAAAGGTGAGGCGACCTTCGATATTGATGTCACGTCCTCCAAGTTGTCAGGCTCTTTTCTGGCTCCAGATGAAAGTAAGATATTCCTTATGGTCGTACAGCCCCTCGTTCCCGCTGTAGGGGCACAACCATTTGAGATTTACGCCATACAGAAAGCATCTGCCATGGCGTGGCCGCCAGTAGACGACCTCGAATTGGAAATCACGCCCTGGATGCCCACCATGGATCATGGTTCGCCCAACAACGAGAACCCCGTATCAACCGGCGACGGGCATTATCTCGGCCAAGTCAATTTCAGCATGGCCGGCCCCTGGACCGTTACCGCTGTCGCTGGCAAGGATGGCGAGATTTGGGGCGAAGTCATTTTCGAGTACACTATCCCATAAACCAAAACCTATCTTTCGCAAATCACATTTCTTAGGAGAATCTCATGCGAAAAATCATTACAATCCTCGTCTTCCTCTTGATTGCCGGCGCCCTGATCACTGCCTGCGGCGGTGGTGGCGATGAGGCGTTAGAACAAGCCGGTGATGGCGATGAGGCGTTAGAACAAGCCGGTGATGCCGCAGAAGGCGCCAAGCTTTATGGCGAAACCTGTCTGGCCTGCCATGGTGAGGGCGGTGTCGGAGTCGAGGGTTTGGGCAAAGACATGACCACTAGTACATTCATCGCCGGCCTGTCCGACGCAGAACTGCTGGATTTCGTCAAAACAGGTCGTCCCACCGGGGATGAGTTGAACACCACCGGCACCGAGATGCCCCCCAAAGGTGGTAACCCGGCTATAACCGACGAGCAGATCGCACACATCATCGCCTATATGCGCTCGATCCAGAAGTAGTGCATCCTGGTAAGGACTTGTTGCAACAGCCATGACGGCGCCGGCGCTTCGCCGGCGCCGTTATGGTTTTCCGTACACGAGCTGGCAGTTGGCCTGGCCTTTCATCACCTCCTTATCGGCATCCAAAACACCCTTTCTTGGGATGACGTCTCCAATCTTATGATGACGTTCCCAAAGAGTTTCAGGACGCGTTTCCCAACTATACAGATCACTTCCCCGCACAGGGAGCCCTTGAACTATGGTAGAGAGCGATTTTGATTTTGTGGTATCGGTCGGCCAGGCAAAATCATGCAAGCTTTCTGAGGTGTATTGCCCCCATCGTTGACGTGACATGAACCAGTTCAACACGCTCTATGTAGCCACCCGGGTAGCATGGCGGCAATGGCTACAAGATAACCACAAGACTTGCCAGTGAAATCTGGCTGGTGTACTACTCCATCGCCTTATTGTTCCTCTGCTTTGATAATGGCGGTCACCTTTTGGTGCCAGGCTACGTCTTCCCACATCCCCAGGAATTGAGGGTGGCAGAAATTCGAGGAGCAATTGAAACTGTACCCATACTTACTTCCCAGCCTGGCGCCAATCAATCCAGCTTCCTTGATGATATCCCATTTCAGCAGCGGGTGATCGCACCAGTTGATCAGGCCCCACCCTTCGGTATTTCCGAGCGGGATTCCGAATTGATCAGACAGGTTTTTAGCCTCTTTGACTCGGGCTTCGAGCCAATTCTTATAGGCTGGTTTATGAGTTTGCCAGCGCTCCCACAAGGTGGCGTAAATATCGGCGAAGCGATAATCCTGCGGGATGTAGCGCACCGCACCGCGAATGTAGGAGGGGCTTATGTCCTTTTCGATCCGATATAGTTTTTCAGGGGTTCCAAAGGGATGGATATCCTCAAAATAACCAGTGCCCTCTACAAATTCATCGTATTGAGCGATCCACAGGTGCATATCCAACATATCAGAATTGCTGTAATCGCGATCTAGATCGTATTTCCAATAATCGTAAGTCTGACTGGTGAAAATATCCAGGTCATTCCATTTAGCTTTCAGACCGAAAATCACCTCATTGATGAAGTCCCAGTAGAATTTGACCTGCTTAGTGTTGAATATCTTTCCTGCTTCCAGCGGTTGCGACATGGTACCCAAGGTGTTTGACAGCCAGTAAAAACAATTGCAGATTGGATACTCGTTGAGTATATCAACGTAAATCACGTTATTGAGGCATTTGTTCTCATCCAGGAAAGCGAGTGTCTCATCCCAAACCCGAGTGAGTTCCTGTGCCCCTTGGATCTGAGCGTTGCGCTGGTCATCGGTGGGTCTGAACCAGGTGGAGAGGCCGACAAATACGTCATGTTCCTGACATTTTCGGATGAATTCCACCACCGATTTGCGGGGGTTGATATAGATAGTGTATTCATTTCCCCACTGCGCCATCCCGAGGAAATGTGGGAAGGTCCCGGGTGGATCTTTGAAGACGTCGACCAATGTCCCATCCGGAGCCTTGGCGATCAGGTGCGGGAAAACGTCGATCCGCACGGCATTATAGCCTCTTTCTACCAACTCATCAAGGGCCATATCCCAATCTTCGAACCCTCCTCCTTTATAACGGCGGCGTAACCATGATGAGTCCCACATGGTAATGGCGAGAGGGTTTTGAAATTCTCTTATGTTTGGCATGGTTGTTCTCCTTGCGGATTCAGTTTTTCGGATTGAAACCCGGATTCAGTGTCGGTAGCGGCCATTTTTGCCGTTCTCACGCTGCGTGACGACTTGCAAGTACTACCAGTGTTATCAGGGACGCCTTCCCGCAGATGGTCGACCTCGACCTGAGCGATTCCTGGAATATTATGGCTAGGCGGAGACGTAGAAGAGCACGGCGATCTGATTCGGATTCAGGGTTTTTAGAGACAGGCCTGCTTCCGCATCAACGGTGACCACGTTGTTCAAGCGATACCCTGGTGCCTGGATGCGTAGCGGCTGGCTCTCCGAGGCAGGGTTCCATGCCACAACCGCAAGACGCCCGGCGGTCTTGTAAGATTTGGCCACGATCGATGGGTTGTCGAGTTCGAGTCCCTCGTCATCAACAAAGGTTCCTTCCAGCAGGAGGTCGCTGTGTTCGTCGCGGATGCGATTAAGCTTGCCAAGGTAGGCCGCATAGCGGGGGATGTCGCTCAGCGTGCCCCGGCAGCGAAAGACAGTATTCTCCATGCACATGGCCGCCTTGGAATTTAGCGCCTTGACGTTGGCCCGTAACTGCTCATAGTTTTCGGCCTTGGTAGCATGGGCCGTACTCGGCTTGTCGTGGGGATGTGAACTATCAAAGCAGAGGACAGGCGTATAGCAGCCAATGTCATAGAGCACACCATCGGCGCCCATCTCAACGATCCGCCGGCCACGTCTAGCATCTGTTCCTGCCACTCGGGTGTGGAAGGACACATGCAGGCCAGAGGCATACGTCCGCTAGCGACGCGACGCCACATGCCTTCGCCCGAGTACGTCTCTGCAAACGAGTACTCGACATCCCATACATTTTTGAGCGAAATGCGGTGCCCGATCTCGCGGTAAAAGTCGGTGTCTCGGTCAACTACGTAATAGCTGACAAAGACCAGCACTTTGCCCCCAGCGGCTTGGATCTCGGCGATGGCGACCTTGAGCCCCTCCTCACCTCCCATCGCCGGATCGGGATAGTACTCGGGCCACTTGCGCGAAAATCCACCCGGTATCCAGCCCAGGATAAAGACCGTGTCCATGCCGGACGCTTGTGCCTCCTGATGCAGGGTGGGGAGCTGGGCATAGTCGCGCAGTATCTCGCCATACTGGTGTTTGAGGATTACGCGCAGCCAGCCCTTGAAGCGTTTAACCCACGTAGGCGGGTCTGGCGCTGACCACCAGGTATCCTCTGCCCATGCGCGATATTTCTTGGCCCCGACGTGCCAATCGCCGGCATGAGCCGAGACAACAAAAGGGCTGGACCGCCAATTTCCTCCTTTTTTTAGGAAGGGGAGTTTGACAAAGCTCAGTGACAGTGTTTCTCGCTTCATGTCCTTTTCTACGTTGAGGCAAGTAGTCTGCTGAGAGATGTCATAAGAGGCCAGATACAGTCCCTCCTGCTCATTGCACAACTCGTACCACTGCATTGAAGCCGGACCCGGATAGAGCAGGTACAAGTTGCGATGGTATTGGTCTGGCGCTTCATACCCCCTAAATGACGTGAACTTGCTAAAATCTGTGTGCAGGGGGGCGGCGATCCGTTGTCCCAGGCCGTGCGGCCACACGAGGGTATCCTGAGCGGGGTCGTCGGCCAGAGAGACGATCCCGCCGACGATGGGAAAGTGCAGCTCCACGATCTCAACGTCTTGATTGTTGTCGATCTCTGCCCACGCCGTCACCTGGTCTCCGGATAGCTCAAAGCGAAATCGGAGGCCGATTTGGAGTATTCGGTTTCGATAGCAGAGCTGCTGGTACGTGATCGTGATCGCATCTGCGGACGTTGCTAGCTGGGGGGTTTGCCCCTCCGGCCAAATGGCATTTTCGTCACTGTCAGTGTCGCGGAATATCAACTTCCAGCAGCCGCGCGGTTGGGCAATGTACTCGTGCCCCGTGGTTTTGTTCTGCAACTGCACGATCTCTGCCCGCTGGGATAGAGTAAAGCGAATCTGGTCGTTTTCCATATAGAACATAGTTTTGCCTCCATACCGCCATATCCAGCATTTTAGAAAAAAGGCTCTTTGGGATTTCGCGTGACAGGCCCATATATAGTGTGCTCAGATTTAGGCAAAAAGACGGTAGCCTCCCAGATCCAGATAGAGGCGCTGGAACCAAGTTTCGGTTCGAAGGAT
>PIVW01000738.1 GCA_003353825.1 Chloroflexota bacterium | reverse complement strand
ATGCCAAAGACAAGAAGCCCTTGCAAAAACGCTTGGATGCTTATTGGGTGCTGCATAATTTTGTGCGCTCCCATTTTACAACCAAACAAGTGCCTGCGGTGGCACTTGGCATTCCTGAAAAGGGATTTTCTTTGGCGGAATTGTTCAAAATCCAAAAAATCTCACTGGCGCTGATTTGTCGCTAACCTCACACTCCGCTTACAATGATTGGCAACGTATTTTCTCAATAATCTGGGGAGGCGACTTGTCCACGCAGGTGGACGAACGGCTGCAAGCTCCCACAGAGCTCGAATTCATTCGGCAAGTGCTGCGGAGAATTGAGAAGATACCTGACAACATCAAAGGCCGAGAAATCTATTATTTAGGCGAATACCAAGAAATAATAATCCAGAAATCTGCACGATTCAGGTACTCGCTTGAGGCTTTTTCAGGCCGAAACGGATCATTATTTTTCTGAAAAAGCCTTACGAAACTCTACCGCTATTGCAGAAAGCGAATCTGCAAGTTGCTCTGTTCTCAGTCCTAATCTACTACGTTCAACCCCTAAACGGAATCTGACCGATAGCTTATGAACTTCCAAGGCATTATCCCAGCCTGTGTAACACCCTTTATCGATGACGTTGCTGACGCCGATGCTATGCAAGCTAATATCACCCGTTGGCTGGCAAGCGGTGTGCACGGCGTATTGATCTTCGGTAGCACAGGCGAATGGGTTTATCTGGAACCGGAAGAACGACGCACTGTTTTACAAGCTGCACGTGCAGCGACCCCTACGGACAAACTGTTGTTAGCAGGATGCGGGGCCGAAAGCACCCGCCGAACCCTGCGAAACCTAGAAGAGGCGGCACAAGATGGCGCCGACGCCGCCTTGGTCGTAACGCCCGTTTATTATACGCGAGGCAAAACCGAGGCGCAGCGAACTTATTTTGAGACATTGGCAGAAAAGAGCCCGCTTCCCATCCTTCTGTACACGGTGCCGCCCTTTACCGCCTACGACCTGCCCCTTGATTTGATTCTCGACCTGGCCCAACATCCGAACATCAGCGGCATCAAAGACTCGAGTGCTAACTTAACGCGGGTGGTAACACAAGTGCAGGCTCACTTACCAGACTTCGCCATTTTCTGTGGTAGCCCCAACCTGGTCTTCCCGGCCCTGTCGTTAGGCGTTGACGGCAGTATCACCGCCTTTGGCAATGTGATCCCAGAGATCATGGTAGCACTCTGGCAGGCTGTACAGGCTGGTGATCTGCAAGGCGCCGCCGAACTTCAAGCCTGTATCACCGAACTGTCGGGAAGAATCCGCCCATTTGGTATCCCCGCCCTAAAGGCAATTCTCAATCATCGAGGATATTCAGCAGGCTCAGCTCGTGCACCCTTATTGCCACTCTCACTCGAAGACGAAGTGAAAGTTATCCGTGCCTGGGAGCATGCTATGCAACGAGCAGCTGTCTGATCAGGTGTTGAGCGACCAATCGTGGGGTTTATTCACCAGCCGTGCGGATTCGCGCCTGGGGTTGAGCCATACCAAACGCTTGTCATCGCCGGGTAAATGGCGGGTGAGGAACTCTATCACACCCTCTTTGCCGCCAAAGTCACTTTTATACCACTTGAAAATCTGCGATAGCCTGATCTCGTTGCGTGTTGCGTCGATAGTTATATCTTGATCAACAAAGGATCTTGCGGCGAGTTCGAGTTGTTGGTCGATGTACTTACTGTTGTAGACGCCAATGGGTGGGCAGGAACGGCTGGCGCAGTTTAGGGCGAAGTGAATGCGAGCATCCATCGGATCGGTCACCCAGGCAGCACGCAGGTCGTCCGGGCCAAATTGGGGACCGGGCAAGTAGGGATGTCCAGCATTGCCACGTAAAATGCCATGTTTAACATCTTCAAGGCTAAGCCGTAGCCCATTGATGTTGTAGGCAGCGCGTCGGAAAAAGGTAAGCAATCCCACCGGCCCCTCATTGACACTTGACTCGACGCTGAAATGGATGACAGCATCGATTACCAGCGCATTGTACAGATTGATCCAGAAAGCAAGTTGGTCATCACCATGCGTTAAACGAGTGGGATCAAATTGCCTTAATATCAGCGTATAGAGCCGGCGGTACTCGGTGTAAGCAAGGCTATCACGCAGGGTTTTGTAATCTACTTTTGATCCAGCCTCATCGATTGCCGCGGCCCGAAGAGCATTGGTGGCTTGTCTCAGTTCGCTGGCGACAGTCAGGCTCAGCTCTCGATTTCCGCTCAATAGCTTGTCATTCAGGGTATGTGAGCTATTAACGCCAAGCAGGGTGTTGAAGAGATTTGGCTCTTTGGGATTTCGCGTGACAGGCCCATATATAGTGTGCTCAGATTTAGGCAAAAAGACGGTAGCCTCCCAGATCCAGATAGAGGCGCTGGAACCAAGTTTCGGTTCGAAGGA
>PIVW01000737.1 GCA_003353825.1 Chloroflexota bacterium | reverse complement strand
TTCAAAGTTCCTCCGCCGCAGTGGCGGCCCCACAAGCAACGAGGGCGGCCATCGCTAGAGGCTTTACGCCTCATTCAACGATGGTGTCCTACTCCCAGTTGAAGTGCAGTCCTACCATGGTGAAGCATGTCGGAATAAAGTCTCAAAAGAAAAACGTAAGAAGGGTCAGTTGCTCTATAGTCCCGTAGATATGAACAAAGCGTTCAAGAGTCTGCTTTCATTGATAGACTGGGAGGAAAGCAGAGTCAGTTATTGGGTAACTAAAGACGAAAAGTTGATTCGAAAAACACTCACATTAACTCCTGAAAAGCAAAAACAAGAAATCGAAGCTGCTGGCGACACACCTATCTATAGCTACAATCAGACCGACTTTGTAAAGGAGCGAGTCGCAATTGAAGTTCAGTTGGGAAAATACGCGTTTGTCGCCTATGATCTCTTTGTCAAACACATTGCTTTTTACATTGGCGATCAAATTGATGTAGGTATTGAAATTCTGCCCATGAAATCTCTGCAATCACAGATGAGTTCGGGAATCGCCTACTACGAAGGCGAGTTATACAATGTAATCCGACAAGGGAGGGGCGTGCCAGCTGTGCCATTGGTGCTGCTAGGAATCGACGTCTAGCAAACATTAATGGCTAGAGGAGGGTATGGATCCCGTTGCAGATCTGCTTGAAGAGCATGTTCAGCACGATGTAGATGGTGGTTGGTTGCAGTTGTCCGACCTCCGACCTCCGACCTCCGACTTCTGACCTCTAATCCCCACGCTTCAACGCCTCCATAGGTTTGATCCAATAATTGACTGCAGTGAGCCGCTCCGCCAGTCCATCGCGCTCGGCTGAACTACCGGCAAGGGGATACTGTCCGAATTCCACCACAGCATCCACCGCCGCCAGGATATTCTCGGGAGGGACATCGCCCAGGATATTGTGGATGGAGGCGAACACATAACCGCAATCCGGCCCGAACATCTGAATGCGGCGGCGCACATCTTCTCGCACCTGCTCGGGTGTGCCGAAGGGTAAGATGCGGTGCGTGTCCACTCCGCCGTCCCAGAAGGTGATATCTTTGCCGAAGCGGCGTTTCAACTCGGCCGCATCCATGTTTCTGGCGCCGGTCTGCACGGTGTTGAAGCAGTTCATGCCGGCGTCGATCAGTTCGGCTCCTAGGGGAATGATGCTGCCATCGGTGTGGTAGAACACAGCCGCATCACTGTTCTCCCGTACAGTTGCGAACATCGCTTTGTGGCCGGGCAGCACGAATTCATGGTAGATATCCAGTTTCATCATCGGCCCGCGCTGGTGCCCGATATCGTCGGCGAACATAAGCACATCGATGTACTCACCCACTGCATTCATATAGTGCTTGATGCCCGTGACCAGCTCATGTCGCAGGCGATCGAAGAAGTGATGTGCCAATTGCACTGATTTTGGGTGGGATTGAAATCGACCGGAACCACTAATACTGAGAACTCTGGAAAACTTTTTTGAGCTATTATATACCCCCGTTTACACAGGTGCGAACGAGCAAAACCCCCCTGTATATAGGAGTGCGAACAGCCGTTTTAGACTTTTCCAGAGTTTTCAGACTAATAATGAAATGGGTAATTGTCTTTGCTGGCGAAGGGTGTGGCTAGAGATCGAATGTCCAGGTCTGACCCCGCTCTGCCACGTGCAGCACTGCAGCTAGATGGGGATAGCTATGGATGATTTTTGCCCGCAGCGCCGCGTCCGAGATCATACCCTCCGTATCTTCCAGACCGCTGTAATGTACGAGAAAAGCGCCATATTTCTGTGCAAGTGGATCAATCTCCAGTTCAAGGCGCTCGAGAAAGCCGGTTTCCACCAACTCGGTGATGCTGGAATGGCCGGTGGGAATGGCGGTTTTCGTCCAGGTTGTACCTTCGAGCAAGGCCAGCGAGGGCTGGGAAAGGATGTCGATTTCGTCGTCACTGAGGGGTAGCGTGGTCGTGTCCCAGCCGACGACGATTTTGTGTCGAGATTCAGCGCCGAAGGTGATGGCGAAGATCACAGCGCCGGGGAAATGGTCGACGGCAAGGGGGAGGATGGTGAAGGGGGCCAATCGGATAGGTGAGCCAGAGTGTATCGGCTGGTGATGATGCGTGCCGCCGCCGGTGTAGCCCCAGCGATGGGTGTTGAAAAGATGTTGCTGTGTCTCCACTGTGCAATAGACTGGCAGTGGCGGGCGGGCATCATGTGCCGTTTGGCCACGGCGTTCGCAGTAGATCTCGGCCAGGATCATCAGTTCCAGATGATGGTCGGCGTGGCCATGGGTGATGAAAATGTGTGTATGCTAATCTAAATCGCGCCCACTTAGGCCAAAACCGCGCGTTGAAACTGCGCCCACCCAAGCGGTTATCCGTTATCATAGGAGGTAATCCTAAAGGTAACGGAGGCCAAGGAA
>PIVW01001501.1 GCA_003353825.1 Chloroflexota bacterium | reverse complement strand
GCAGGTCTATTAGTGGGTTACTTCGTTAAGTGGATTACCTCGTTTAACTACCACAAATTCGTTCAACCGCTTGTACCTATAATGATCGCTCCGATCACAGGCTCTTTGTTCATCGCAGGTCTATTCATCTTTGTTATCGGCGCACCTATCGCTGGGCTGATGGATGCTCTTACTGCACTGCTAACTAGCATGAGTACAGGCAACGTGGTTTTGCTAGGCATCGTACTGGGTGGCATGGCTGGTTTCGATATGGGCGGCCCGTTCAACAAGGTGGCGTTCCTATTCTCAGTCGGCATGATCGCCAGCGGTCAAACTCAGTTCATGGGTGCAATGGCGTGTGCAATTCCTGTCGCTCCATTAGGCATGGCTATCGCAACCAGACTTGGCCGCAAGTTCGACCTGTTTGAATCTTCTGAAATCGAAGCAGGCAAAGCAGCAGGTGCGATGGGCTTAGTAGGTATCTCTGAGGGTGCGATTCCTTTCGCGGCTCAAGATCCGATGTCGGTTATCCCTGCCAACGTGCTTGGCTCAATGACTGCAGCGGTTATGGCGTTCTCATTCGGCATCACCAACAGCGTTGCTCACGG
>PIVW01000196.1 GCA_003353825.1 Chloroflexota bacterium | reverse complement strand
AAGGTTGAGGAGTCTCAACGCTCCATGGCAACTGTCGACTTGTGCTGAATACCGAAGAAAGAAGCCCTGGACGAAAGTATGAATTCGTCGCGGGTGTTTTGTGTTGGACAAAATTCAAACATCGACAAAACTTTGTCGATGTTGGCGCTGTAAGCGCCTAACGATTGTTTCCAGACTGCGCTGAGAAAATCAGGCCCCGCTGAGGCAGGTAGCAAGTAGCAGGTCGCAGGTGCGAGTGCGGTCGAAGGTTGAACTTGCCACTTGCAACGTGCCACTTGCCACAAACATCGACAAAAAGTTGTTGAATATTTTTCGTAAGCGCCTACTCCTTAGGGTTTTTACCGATGCGCAATTTATCAATATGTGCTTTGGGAGTAATCGATGCCATACGCTCATCCTGTGCCCGCTCTTGCGATTGCTCGTTGGGCGTCAGGCCACCAAGCCCACCTAACACCGCCACTTGAGAGACAACCCGTTGGGCGTGTTCAGCACCACAGTTCGGGCATACCGACACATCGTTCTCCTCAGCGGCTTTCATTGTGCGCCAAAGATGAGAGTAAACTTCTTCGCAGTCCGAGCATCGATATTCATAAATGGGCATGGTTGAGAGCACCTTTTTCCATTCTGCCACCTCTGCGGACAACCTGACGGCAGGCAATTGGCATAGTTGATTTGTATTTTCTCAGATAGTATGCCAGATAATAGCTTGATGTTTCAAGCACAGTCATCCGTTCAGAGTATAAACGTCGAATTCTTCAAGAACTGTCTTGACCTCCGCCTCCCTCTGAAGTAGATTACCATAAATACCCACTCATTCATTCATTCACTCACCCGCCCGCAGCTATGTCTTCCCTCTTATCCCACCTCAATTTAAAGTCAGTTGACTGCGCAAGTCTAAAAGAGAGCACGCGCAATCGCCTGCTGAACTCCCGCGTGTGCCGGGAGGCCTACAGAGCGCTATGATCACAGCGCATTCCTGCTGTACTTGAGAGATATTTATGTACCGGTTTCGGCAATACCGCTCTATCGGAACCTGGCTCATCCCCGGGTTACATATCAAGCGTTGGCTGATCATCCTGATAATCGGTATCACGATCATCAGCCTGGGCTTGGCTTACCTGCTGCGCAGTGTTTACATGACAGGTACTTACCCGACCTTTATCTATTGGATCTCGCTGCAGTTTCTGGCAAGACCAGTGCGGGCACTATTATTCGGCATTATCGGTATCGTCATCACAGTGTGGGGGTTCATCGAACTCAATAGATCGTTACTGGAACCTTTTACCCAACCTGATGATGATGTCGCCAAACAACTCTATCGCCATCGCCGGCGACAACGAGGCCCGAGGATCGTGTGCATCGGTGGGGGAACGGGTATGCCTTCAGTGCTACGCGGTCTTAAACCCTACACACATAACATCACCGCCATAGTCACCGTCGCAGACGACGGCGGTAGTTCAGGTCGATTGCGCTCAGAGATGGGTCTCCTGCCACCAGGGGATTTTCGTAATAACATCGCCGCCCTGTCAGAAGCTGAAAACACTACAACCCGGCTCTTCCAATACCGCTTTGTCTCTGGCTCAGGTCTGGAAGGACACGCATTTGGCAATCTCTATTTGGCAGCCATGGCCGGGGTGACCGGGTCATTCGAGCAAGGTTTGCTCGAGTCTAGTCGGGTATTGGCAGTACGGGGCCGGGTCCTTCCTGCTACACTTGAGTTGGTGCAGCTATTGGCAGACGTAGAAGATGAAGAGGGTCGTTTTGAACGTATCCGAGGCGAATCGCTCATTCCCAAATTGGGCGCAGGTAAACGAATCCATCATGTCTTCCTGGAGCCGGACACACCGCGTGCCTACCCTGAAGCGATTCGCGCCATCCTTAAAGCAGACATGATCGTGGCCGGACCGGGCAGCCTTTATACCAGCGTCATGCCCAATTTACTGGTGCCCGAGATCATGGATGCCGTGCGATCTTCAAGAGCTGTCAAAGTTTATGTCTGCAATATCGCCACCCAGCCCGGTGAAACCGCAACCTACGATGTCGAAGATCATGTGCGTGCGTTGGATCGACATATTGGTAGAGACGCGTTCGAGTATATACTGGCCAATAACTCCTTTGATGGCCCACCCCCTCCTGGCGGCCAATCAGAATGGGTACGACTGCCAGACCAGCATGTCAACAGCTTTCGCTTGATCTCCGCCGACCTGCGCGATCCCGAACACCCCTGGCGGCACAACTCCGAAGGCATGGGACAGACGCTGATCCAACTTCTGGAAAAATGAGCGACCCGCGGGAGGAACATTTTTCGTGGGGTGAACGCATTGAGGAGTCTGCATCGTCCGTGGATTTTTGTAAATAGAGCGAATTTGTCTAAAAAAAGTAGCCTGAATATGACCAAGCTCATACTCAAGAACACCCTTTTGTGTGATACTTGATGTAGAGATATAGCGTCTCATTTGCGTGATCTCTTCATGTCTTGTATCCTGCCGAACGGGCTATTTCCCACAGCATTCCCAACAGAATGAATGCTTTTGCCATAACGTTATGCAACAATCACGAACTCTCGTCTTTACTTATCATGGATATCCATGTAATTCGTGACAGAGTTTATACAAACTGCATAAGTCCTAATCAATACTTAATACCAATAAGGAGTATTACCATGGCTTTACGCGTAGGTATCAATGGCTTCGGCCGTATCGGTCGCCAGGTCTTCAAAGCAGTCGAGGAAAAATATGATGGCGTCGTCGAAGTCGTCGCCGTCAATGACCTTGTTCCCACAGATGTCAATGCACATCTGCTTAAATACGATTCGAACTACGGCCGCTACGATGCCGATATCAGTGTCGACGGCAAAGACCTCATGGTCAATGGCGAACGAATCAAGGTCTTTTCCGAACGCAATCCCGCCGATCTGCCCTGGGGCGATGAAGGCGTCGACGTCGTGCTTGAGTCCACAGGCCTTTTCCGCAAACATGATCAGGCCTCTTTGCATCTGCAGGGTGGCGCAAAGAAAGTTATCATCTCAGCTCCGGCGCCTGATCCTGATCTGACCATCGTGCTGGGCGTCAATGATGATGACTATGATGCAGCCGCACACAAGATCATCTCCAATGCTTCATGCACCACCAACTGTCTTGCGCCCCCAGCCAAGGTTGTGGACGACAACTACGGCATCGTCAAGGGCCTGATGACAACAGTGCACGCATACACCAACGACCAGCAGATTCTGGATCTGGCGCATAAAGACTTGCGCCGCGCTCGCGCTGCCGGATTGAATATCATCCCTACCAGCACCGGCGCTGCCCGCGCTGTGGGCTTGGTCCTGCCAAACCTCAAAGGCAAATTCGACGGCATGGCGATGCGTGTGCCCACTCCGACTGTGTCTATCGTCGACTTCACTGCCGTTCTCAAAAAACCTACGACTACCGAAGAACTGCTCGAGAAATTCCGTGAGGCCGCTGCCGGCTCCATGCAAGGAATTCTCGGCGTCAGCGACGAGCCCCTGGTCAGCATGGACTTCAAGGGTGATCCCCGTTCCTCCATCGTCGATGCCGGCTCTACGCAGGTTCTCGATGGCGATCTGGCCAAAGTCGTTACCTGGTACGACAACGAATGGGCCTACTCGGTTCGTGTTGCCGATCTCTTGAACTTCATCAACGAGAAAGGTCTGTAGATCAAAGCGTAGTCAACAGTAGCCAGTGTCCCATTGTTTTTCTAATCAACCCAGGTGCAATGCACCCTCTGCCTGGTTTTGCAGCGGAAATGGTTGGAAAACCCAAGCGTTTGGCTGCTTACACGAGTGCAATGCACTTTAACTTAACGACATTGGCCGACCACTGATCACTCTCCAAAAAGGGTGGTCGGGTGTGCGGAGTAGCTCGCTCGAGCACCGCTCGCCCGACCACTTTTTATTTACAAAAATCGTGACAATTCAGAGAAGCTGATTATGAACAAGAAAACCATACGAGATTTTGATCCGAAAGGGATGCGCGTGCTCGTACGTGTGGACTTCAATGTCCCACTAGACGAACACTGCCAGATCAGCGATGATACGCGGGTACGGGCGGCGCTGCCCACTCTGCAATACTTGCTCGAGCGTGGCGCCAATCTCGTGCTGATGTCTCACTTGGGCCGTCCCAAAGGCAAAACTGATCCCAAGTATAGTCTGGCGCCGGTCGCCCACCATCTGCAAACATTGCTCCCCGCCTATCGCCTGCGTATGGCCAGTGGCGTGACCGGCCCCAATGTCGATATCTTGGTGGATGCCATGTCCGCTGATGAACCCGGTAATGTGGTTTTGCTCGAAAATCTGCGCTTCGATCCTGGCGAAAAGAAGGGGAATGCCGAGTTCGCCGCTGCCGTTGCTGCCTATGGTGATGCCTATGTCAACGATGCCTTCGGTACATGCCATCGTGCACATGCTTCTATGTACGCCGTAGCGCAGGCTGTGCGCGCAAAAGGTGGGCCGGTCGTTGCTGGCTTGCTGGTCGAAAAAGAGATCGAATATCTGGGCAGCGCGGTAGCCGATCCCAGACGCCCCTTCATCGCCATCCTGGGGGGCGCTAAAGTCTCTGACAAGATCGGCGTCATCAACAACTTACTGGCTAAAGTCGATAGTTTGCTCATTGGTGGTGGCATGGCAAACACCTTCCTCGCCGCACAGGGCAGGGAGATGGGCACGTCCCTGGTTGAAAGCGATGCCTTGGATACAGCTCGGACTTTGTTAGACAAAGCGGGAGACAGCCTTCACCTACCTACAGATGCCGTCGTTGCCTCTGAATTCGCAGCCAATGCCGATGCCGCTATCGTCTCTGTGGGCGATATCCCTGCCGATCGCATGATGCTCGACATCGGTCCGGCCTCTGTTGCAGCTTTTCAAGACGTACTGAGCGACGCGAGGACGGTGGTGTGGAATGGCCCTATGGGGGTTTTCGAATTTCCCCGATTTGCAATGGGCACATTTGCTGTGGCCGAAACATTGGCAGGATTGGACGATGCCGTTACCATAGTCGGCGGCGGTGATTCAGTCGCAGCCATCAAGCAGGCAGGTTTGACCGGACAGGTCAGCCATGTCTCAACGGGCGGGGGAGCCTCCCTTACCTACCTCGAGGGCAAACCTCTTCCCGGCATAGATGTATTGGACGAAGCATGAGTTTTTGGTCGAAACTGAGTAAGATAATCGCTCCTGGTGATTCATCGGATTTTGATACTCGTAGCCATTGGATATATGTTCGCTGTAAACGCTGCGGCGACATCCTCTCCTCATGCGTTGATTTACAGAATGATCTGAGCCAGGATTACGCTTCTAGCCAGTTTGTGACACGCAAAACACTGGTCGGTGATGGCGCAAATAGATGCTTCCAACGTGTTGAACTGACGCTCACTTTCGATAAAAACAAACGGCTTCTTGATATACAAGCGATCGGTGGAGAGGTTGTCGATCCACCGCAAAAAGAAGGGGAGATTGGTGATTAGAGATTGAGAACCGATATCGTGTCGTAAACCCGAAAACCTGAAAACGGGAATACCAGTATTCCGGGCAGATTACGCCTCGATCTTCGTCTTGACGGCAGATCCAGGTCTACAGGTCAACTGATACCTGGTTTACTAATTCTATCTACTGAACCTCCAATCTCCTCCAACGCTATACACCCTACGTTCACCATTTACCCAACAAAACCACGAATACACCATTCTTCCCGGATAATATCATGTCTAGAAAACCTATCATTGCCGGCAATTGGAAAATGAACAAGACCCTCGATGATGCGCTCGAACTCGTGCGGGCTATCCGCGCGGGCGTGCGCGATATCGACAGTGTCGAAACAGTCGTCTGCCCCCCCTTCATCACCCTCTCTGCCGTGTCCGATACCTTGGCCACCAGCAACGTAAGTGTTGGCGCTCAGAATGTCTATTTTGAAGAGAGTGGCGCCTACACCGGTGAGACTGCACCCAATATGATTGAAGGCCTCGTCAGCTATTGCATCATCGGCCACTCTGAGCGCCGCCAGATTTTTGGAGAAAGCGACGAATGGGTTAACAAAAAAGCAAAAGCACTGTTCGCTCATGGCATCACCCCCATCATTTGTGTCGGCGAGAGCCTGGAACAGAATCAAGCGGGTGAGACTGAGAGCTTTGTCCGCGGCCAGATCGAAGGCGCCCTGGATGGTCTCACAGCCGAGCAGGTAGCCAATCTTGTAATCGCTTACGAGCCGATATGGGCTATTGGCACCGGTCTTACTGCCACACCAGTAGATGCCAATCGCACTATAGGCCTTAGCATTCGCGGTGTGGTTGCCGATCTCTACGACGAGGCCACTGCCCAATCTGTACGTATCCAATACGGTGGCAGCGCCAAACCAGAGAATATCGCCAGTTACATGCTGCAACCTGATATCGATGGCGCTTTGGTTGGGGGAGCTTCCCTCAAGGCCGATTCTTTTGTGAAAATGATCGAGGAAACTGCGGGTGCTTCTAGGTAGCTGACTCCCGTGCTTGACGTATGGGCCCCCCTGCTCTGGAGCATCGCCCTTCTGGCGGCACTATGGTGGGCGAGCCGCCGGCTCGCCTACTATTTCACCGGTTTGGTGATCTTGCTCGCCAATAATCCAACCGCGGCGGCATCGCTTTACGCTATCTTCATTCTGCCCGGTACAGTTATACATGAACTCAGCCATTGGCTGATGGCCAAATTGGTGGGTGTTCGTACCGGGCATGTGAATATCATGCCCAAACTGCAACGGAATGGGACGATTCGCCTGGGATTCGTTGAGATTCGTGGCGGCAGTCTGTTACAACATACTCTGATAGGCTTGGCGCCCCTGGTCGTCGGCAGTATTCTTACGGTCTGGCTGAGTTTTAGTCTGGTCGATATAGAGGGGTTCAGTAGGTCGGTAGAAGCAGGTTATATGGCCGAGGTGTTGGCAACTCTGCGAGCGAGCTTGCAGAAAACCGATGTCTTCTTGGCACTGTACCTGCTGTTTACGGTCAGCGATGCCATGTTCCTTAGTGATAGCGACAGGGCTCCAATACAGCGAACCCTCCTGTATATGGGGCTGATACTGTTGCCTCTTTATGTATTGGGCATCCTGCCGGCGCTGCCTGAGAACTGGACAATAGCACTTCAGCAAGGATTCGAAGCCTACGCTTATGGACTAGGCATAGCCTTAATGGTGCATCTGGGCCTGGTTGTCGCTTGTGCGCTGATTTTTTACCTGTTGAGATCGCTGCCACGGAATTGAATGGGTGTGTACTAAACGAGTTGGGAGCAGACTAACCCGCAAAGGCTACTTCTGGATAAGCGTCAGTCAAATAATTAATAACTAATTGTTAGTGGATGCATCCTTCATTAACAGTTAATTATTAACCGTTCACTATTAATTATTCCCCCACTTCGATCTTCCCTTCCCACCACAAGGCTTTCTGGAAAAACCTTATTCACAATCTGGCTATAGAACGGAGCACATGGGCACGCCAATAACTCATCTAGGACACACCCTTTTCTTTTTCCGACAAGCTGCTAGTCCAGAAAAAAACCCCCACCAGCGAAAACAAGCGATTTCGCTGCTAGAGGTCCATTTCATAGCCCGCAACTATGGCAGACTGGGTGTGTGTCGGTTTTAGACGGCTTCTGCAGCCAGGTGAGGCGTGATCTTGCCAAGCAAGCGCTCCTTGGGCATGAAACCAACAATGCGTTCTACCGGTTGGCCATCTTTGAAGACGATCAGGGTGGGGATACTCATAACACCATAGCTCATAGCCGTATTGGGGTTATGATCAACATCTAGCTTGGCGATCTGAAGTTGGCCATCGTATTCGACGGCGATCTCTTCCAGCACAGGTGCGATCATCTTGCAAGGGCCACACCATACGGCCCAGAAGTCGGTGATGACCGGTACGGCACTGTCGAGAACTTGTTCCTGAAAGTCTTGATCGGATACGGTAATTGGAATGCTCATGAATTCGCTCCTTGTTTTATATGCTATCCAGAGGTGTCTGGCAGAGCTTGCGAGGGAAAATGTACTAATAGTGGCACGGGTATCGTAGAGCCGCTCCCATCCTAGCGATGCAACAAGCTCTTGTCAAGACGTGCGCTGCTTAGATGCGTAATTGGGGCCCTTATCTTACTGAATGTTGCTGTAGTGCTGCTCACGAAATTGACAGCGTTGCCTAAAATAAGGGTTTGATACCCACAAACAGGCCTCGATCCATCAATCCTTCTGGATCATGATAGGTCTGCAAACCGGCGGCTTCAAAGGTGATGATGTAGATAGCGGAATGAAAAAGGGCCAATTCGTGGCGCTCGCTAAAATAGTCGATACCCTCGGCAGTTCCAACCAGATAATGAAATTCGATGACGGCGAGATCCCCTTCGCGTTCACTGACATTCATGCGCGTAATCTTAAGGTCTGGTTCGTCGATGTTGAGCATATGCGGACGGCCGGCGACCCAAACATCAGGGTTAAACCAGGGCTCGACAATCAGTACACCCTCGAGGCTAAGGTGGTCGGCTATGGTCTGGATAGCTTGCCGGAGCCGTTCTTCTGTCTTCACATAACCGATGGCGCTGAACAGGCAGGTGATCACATCGAACCGCTCTGCCAATTCGAAGTCTACCGTGTCCCCCTGGTGAAACAGTATGTTAGGATGGCGGGTGCGGGCAACGGCCAGCAATTCATCATCCAGGTCTAATTCCTGAACCTGGTAGTGTACGCCAAGATATGGGATATGGCCGCCCGTTCCGAAAGCTACATCGAGCAGCGTAGATCCATTTGAGTGTTTGTGTTTCTGGATGAGAGCGTGCAGTTGTTTTGACTCGCCCTCATAGTCTTTAAAACCGTAGATGGCGTCGTAGAAATGTGCAGATTTTGTAAACATCAGTTGATATTTGTGCAGATGGTTGGGAGCAGATAGTGGAAGTATCTGGCTAAAAATGCGAAGGTCCTTTAGGGCTTGGGGTGTGTGTTATCCAAGAAAACAACGCCTGCGGGCGCTTCGTAACTAGAACTGGGCATTTAATTATCTCCGTAACTCACGCTTACACTATCTCCCGCAGCAATAACATCCGCCTCCTCGATCATCGTCACCAATTCTGCCAGAGCCATTGCAGTCGCCCCCCAGACTTTATAATCACCAACGCAAAAATAGGGTATCTGGCGAAGCTCGCCTTCAATCTGTCGCGATTCATGTTTCCAGTTCTTACGACTGAGGAAATCGTTTAGAGGTATCTCTAGCAATTCTGCAACTTCTGCTTGATTGATGTGCCATAGTGGACGATTGGGTGAGTACGCCACAACGACCTGAATACAGAAATGGCTGGGGGGGATATAGAGGTGTGTCAATCTTCCCAATGGTTCCACCATATCCCGCCGCAGCCCCACCTCCTCTTCTGCCTCGCGCAGCGCTGTGTCCTCCACCGATTCATTTTCGTCTTTAGATCCGCCTGGAAATGCCACCTGACCCGGATGATCCGATAGATCATTGGGTCGCACAGTGAGCAAGAGATGCAGTTCGTCATTGTGGGGATAAAGTAGCAATAGGACAGCCGCGCGCCGGCAATCCCTGGATCCTCGTTCATAAAGATCAGGGTCCAAGCGGCGTAGCGGAGCCATACGCGCCTGCCCCCGCAATCCTGGTCGAGGATTTTGCATGGCTGCACGGACGGTTGCGATATTAATTCTTGTGCGATAAGACATGATCAACGATGGTGTTTCGCGCAGCGATTGCGGTGCCAGCAAGGACAGTGTACAATCAAATCTGAGATACTCAAAGCAGGATAATTATAGTTAGGCAAGATGCCATTATGGACATTCAGTTCCTTTACTTCGAAGACTGCCCCTCTTACGATCAGGCGTTAGCACGTTTACAACAGGTTATGGCAGAACAAGCTGTTGAAGCTGCTATCGAAATCGTCAAGGTCGAGACCGATGAGCAGGCAATGCAATGGCGATTTATTGGATCGCCCACGATTCTGATCGATGGAAAAGATATCGATCCACCCCC
>PIVW01000736.1 GCA_003353825.1 Chloroflexota bacterium | reverse complement strand
GCGGCTAGTGTTTCAATGCCCCGAAGGGCTTGAATGGGATTGTCACCGTCCGGTGGTGGCGAGACGTATTTCGCCAAAGTCAAGTTTCAGTGCCCCGAAGGGCTTGAATGGGATTGTCACTCAACGACGAAGCCCCCACCTTCTACAGCGGCTTGAGGTGTCAGTGCCCCGAAGGGCTTGAATGGGATTGTCACACTATTGCCGGGATTCTCTGATATTGACGTGCGGAACAGTTTCAGTGCCCCGAAGGGCTTGAATGGGATTGTCACAGGTCAGGAACTGTATACGTTTCCGAAGTCAGGACAATATCTTGTTTCAGTGCCCCGAAGGGCTTGAATGGGATTGTCACCGAGCAGAACGAGAGAGGTGTAGCATGAATATCATTAAAGTTTCAGTGCCCCGAAGGGCTTGAATGGGATTGTCACGGGAAGAGGAAAGACTTGCACTTTTAGCAGAGCTATAAGTTTCAGTGCCCCGAAGGGCTTGAATGGGATTGTCACGCCAAAAAGTGGGCCACCCGCTTCGCGGTGGCGTTTTGTTTCAGTGCCCCGAAGGGCTTGAATGGGATTGTCACCTGTGAGGGTATCGGTGGTAGTATGGATATCGCTCGATTTTGGTTTCAGTGCCCCGAAGGGCTTGAATGGGATTGTCACTTGGGAAGAGGAAAGACTAGCACTTTTAGCAGAAAGCGTTTCAGTGCCCCGAAGGGCTTGAATGGGATTGTCACTCGCTCACCTTGTTGCGGAGGTCGAGCTCCCCATCGCTGTTTCAGTGCCCCGAAGGGCTTGAATGGGATTGTCACGACGAGCTTGACGCGATGGCCGATGCAATCTGGATGGTTTCAGTGCCCCGAAGGGCTTGAATGGGATTGTCACCACGCAGAGCAGACCACGCGACCTGAGTGGGGCTGGGAGAGTTTCAGTGCCCCGAAGGGCTTGAATGGGATTGTCACAAAGATGCCTGAAGATCGGAGACGATCTCGGATATGAGTTGTTTCAGTGCCCCGAAGGGCTTGAATGGGATTGTCACATTCGGAAGCCCAGAACATTGGTATCGTCACTCAGGTTTCAGTGCCCCGAAGGGCTTGAATGGGATTGTCACCAAAACCAGTTGAGGGAGTTAGTTAATTCTCTGGAGAAGTTTCAGTGCCCCGAAGGGCTTGAATGGGATTGTCACAACTAAAGGAATTCAGGGAGCGCTAATTAAAGCGCAGGCTGGATTGTTTCAGTGCCCCGAAGGGCTTGAATGGGATTGTCACAAGATAGAGAGACGCGAAAAATGTCTGGAGATCGGAAACGATCGTTTCAGTGCCCCGAAGGGCTTGAATGGGATTGTCACCCTTCTTTTCTGCGATTTCGCTGACGAGGCTGACCGGCGGCTGACCAGAGGTGGTGCGAAACCCTGCCAACAACACAAATAGCCAGGCCATAACAGCAAAAGAGTCGATATCGCGCCTGAGCCTTTTACAGCTCGCAAGGCGACAGGCGCGATCTTCTGTCTTTTTGGCGGCGCCGGCAACAGACTTGCTCTCAAACCGCTGATTACAGGCTGACAGGACATGTCAGTATCGTCAGAATCACGTTTGTAGCACTCTCAAGTAGGGTAGCTTGCGACCGAACAGGCCCTCATCGATACTCAGAAAGTCTGTCGACGGCCCAACTGCCTTTCCGGGCCCACAAACGCAGTCCCAAGATCGCGCCTGGCTGGGGATCCCCCCCGGAAAATCCTGACGCGATTTTGGCTTGACAAAAACAATCTCGCTAATCGATCTTAATTGTCAAGGTGCAATGGCTGTGAACGACCGGCTCAACGAACCGAATACGCCCACAACCCCTATTTAACCACAAGCCCAACCCTTGGTCAAACCACACACACATCCTCTTCCTTAAACCACAGACCACACAATCGACCGACCACGCGACCAACCGACCATACGACCACGCGACTACGGGTCAAACCACCCACACATCCTCTTCCTTTGCCGCTTCCTTACCGGCCCGCGTGCTACTGATCTTGCCCTGGCAACTCCCTGCGGCTAGTGTTTCAGTGCCCCGAAGGGCTTGAATGGGATTGTCACAAGATTTGATAACAAGAATGGAGCGAGAAACTGGTAAGTTTCAGTGCCCCGAAGGGCTTGAATGGGATTGTCACGAGATCGACATGATGGAAACATACAACTCGCTAGCGTTTCAGTGCCCCGAAGGGCTTGAATGGGATTGTCACCTACTCGTATCGGCGAGAGCACCCAAAACGCCTGATGAGATGTTTCAGTGCCCCGAAGGGCTTGAATGGGATTGTCACTGCACAACGAATACAGCATCGACTGGGATAAAGCGCTTGAGTTTCAGTGCCCCGAAGGGCTTGAATGGGATTGTCACCAACGCCACTCCTGCGGTTACTGAACCGGACGGACTATTGCACGTGTTTC
>PIVW01000195.1 GCA_003353825.1 Chloroflexota bacterium | reverse complement strand
GTGCGAAAAACACTGTCATTTTCTAAATCTGATAGCTTCCATGAGGCGGTACTCCTATTATACCTCCACTATTACAACACAGAATGGTGTCCTATCAGTTAATATATAACCACTACCCACATCGGGTTGATAAAGTGCCACGGCGGTCGCCAACTCGGTTGCAGAGCTTTCCTGGCCAACGACTTCACATTGCCCGGTATCCTTTAGCACCATGGTCAGACCTGATCATACCAATGGATCATCGGCGATTACCAGGACGTTGAGCGTAGTCATGGGCGAAAACGTCGCTGCATCAAAGGCACAAGCTTAGGCAAAGCATCGATACAAATCTCTGGCTGAGGACGGTCTCCCGGCCACTCGAAATAGCCACGCTTCCAAATAGCATACAAGCCGGCCGCACGGCTACCGATCACATCGGCAATGGGATTATCCCCAATGAAGCAACTCTGGGCGGGATCGCTGCCGATATCACTCAACGCCAACTGGAAAATACCTGAATCTGGCTTGCGGATATCAACGGCCTCAATGGCCATTGTCATCTCGACCATCGCTATCACCCGATGGGAGCAAGATGTCTGTGGTTGTGGGTGATGACAGCTCTGTTGTAGACTCTGACAACGTTCGCGGATAGACCGCAAGCGTCCTGTCCAGATCGGTTTGATGATATCGGCGGCGTAACCATAGATATGTCAGCCCTGTTCCTGCAAGCATTGCTGCCAGACCCAGTAAACCAGCTTCTGGGCCAAATGAACCACCGGTCATCAGCTCAGGTCCACCTTGTTCCACGGCGATAAGAGTCGTTACGTTTGCGTTGGTGCCACTGACCGGAAATCCAAATACATTACCCTGAAAGAAATTCCAGGCAATGTGCAGACCGATGGGGATGGCCAATTCGCCTGTTATCACATAAGCGATGCCCAGGAATATGCCGGCAAAGGCGATATTGACCGTGCTGATCGCAGTGGCGTTGGGGTTATTAGCATGAGCTAATCCAAAGAGGAGGCTCGAAAGCACCCAGGCCAGCAGCAAGGCCCATTTCGGCCCGACAAAGCCTAAATTGAAGCCTTCGGCAAGGTTTCTCAACACGTAACCACGAAATAGTAGTTCTTCATAGATGCCCACAAAGATGAAGAGCAGCAGGGCGCCGATAATAAATGTGGCAAATGATTGCCCGTGAGGTGCGACAAAATACCCGGTAATATCGATCCAATCCATCGACCATTCTATCAGGAAAATGCCAAGCATAAGCACGGCTCCCAATGCCAGACCAAAACCTAAATCTGCCCACCAGTTGCGATTGAAATGCAAACCAAAATCTGAAAAAGAGCGTCTATCCAGCACCCTGGCAGCCACAAGCATGGCAATGACAATGGCGACAAAGGTCAAGATGATCGAGATCACATCGTAGATACCGGCCTGTGTGATAAAATCATAGAGTGTCGAACCCCCAAGAATTGAGCCTAAAACGCCTAGAAGCCCTTGCAGAGCTGCCAGACTCAGAAGCAACAAGAGCACGATCCCTACAAATCGCCATAACATGCGCAGGCGTCGCTGTTCATCATTCCAAAAGATATTCTTAAAAAATGCCATACTAATTCGTTCCTCCAGGATCTTTTTAGGACAGGCAGTCCTATAGCGGGAAGTTATTTTTAGACGAACACTAACGTTCGATCATGAACTGGGAACGGTTACCTCGACACGGGTACCTGCATCCAGACTACTCTCTAAATGCAATCGTCCTCCCAACAGGCGCGCGCGCTCATTTAGCCCTACAAGACCAAATCGCCCTTTGTGCGTTTGTTCGGGATTAAACCCGCTGCCGTCATCTTCGACCAGAAGTCGTGCCACCTGGGGTGTGATAAGCAGGTGCATGGCCACATGGCTGGCACCTGCATGGCGAGCGGCGTTGGTCAGCGCTTCTTGGGCGATACGGTACAAACCAACTTCCACTCGAATGGGCAGAGGATGGTTCCCGCCAATGCAGTCGAAGTCGGTTTGGATTGCGGTTTCGGCAGACCACTGCTGCGCCAACGCTTGCAGGGCATCTGAGAGGGAGCGTCCTTCCAGGGGGGCGGCGCGTAAATCCAACACAGAACGGCGGGCCTCATCAAGGCTGGCCTGTGTCAAGGCCAAAGCACGCCGTACCACCTGCTGAATGTCCTCAGCATCAGCGTTGTTGTCCAAAAGTGCATCGGCGGACTCCAATTGCAGGGTAATTGCGGTGAGACCTTGTGCCAACGTGTCATGGATCTCTCGAGCCAGGCGATTGCGCTCTTCCACAGCACCTAGCTGCGTGCTGCGGGCGAAGAGACGGGTTCGTTCAATGGCGATGGAGAGTAGATCACCCACCGTGTAGAGCAAGCGCAGATCGTCAGAAGAGAGCTCACGCCAATCGGTGCTGGCAACATTGAGGACTCCTAGTTGCTTGCCATGGGCATACAAGGGAATGCTCGAGTGGTATCGTAAGCCATCGGTACCGTCGACAAGGTGTTTGAGACGGCTACAGCGGATTACATTAACATTGGCGGCGCCATCGAGATCACCTTGCTGGTAGGTATCGAGACAATAACATGAGCCCTCCATTTGGTCGGGATGATCCGACAGGGCTGGAGGTAGATTCTGTGCTGCTGCCAGATAGGGTTCACCACTCTCTTCACTTAGCAGCCAGATCCAGCTTGTCTGTAGATCAAGAAGTTCGGCCGCCTGCGCCAGGGCGACGCGCACAGTCTCACTCAGATCCAACGATCTATTTAAGGCCTGTGCTATCGTATTGAGGATAGAGAGCTCTCGGTTACGCCGTTGTAGTTGTCTGGCATCGGAAGGTAGTGACACGCGATGTACTCGTGAGGACTCATTGGTTGGTTAGTCAAGTATCTGGCTGAGTGTAAGACAAGGCCGAAGTAGAGGCAAACACAACAGAATGGATGGTCCGTTACCTTTCGACGCAGCTTTGGCAGCAGGCGCAAGATATGGTATATGTTGATGTCAAGAATCGTGAGAATCCATAAGAACCGACCTTCGGGTGGCATTATGAGCGCAAAAGACCTACAAATCATCAACGGCATCGGCCCCACGTACGCGCGAACTCTGTTCGACGGCGGCATCACTTCCATCGAGCAACTGGCGGGGAGTTCTGCTGATGCACTTGTTAATATCGTGGAGGCGCCTGCGTGGCGTGCCGATTATGCGGGATGGATCGCCCAAGCGAAACAACTGGCCGATAGCAATGTATCTCAGCCGAGTGTGGGAAAAGAGGACATTTCGAGCCTGTATCGCCAGGAATTGGAAGCGATCCTGGCCGACTTGAATGCACTCACCACAGATTTGCAGCAACTCTTTTCTGAGAAGGCTCCACGCCCTTATTCCAGTCGGCGCGTACTTTCGGCGATGAGCGCACGTACCGGAAGGTACACCCCCGATCTCATCCGTACATTGCAAGAGACGCTGCAAGAAATCATGGAAGGGTTGACGGCAGAGGACATGAAAGACCCGGAAACCTGGAAAGGAATCGCCTATACCCTCAACTATCTGGCAACAGTAGAAGCATCGGAACGCAGCGAAGGGCTCTTGCAAAGATTGGCCGGTCTTCCCGGCGCTGAAACCATCATCGGCTTGAAAGAGATGCTGGCGGACACTCCCCCCGAAGAGTTTCTCAGATTCGACACCTGGAAAGGCATTGCCTTTCTCATCAATTATGAGCTACAAAACCAGGCTCAGAGTGCGAAAAACCGTGTAGTCGGCTCCCACAAACCCGACGCTGAGGATGATGAAGCTTGAAAGATGAAGACACGAACAGTGTTAGACTTCGCCCGCTTAACGATGCAGGATTTCAGACCTGGCTGGCAACAGCTATTCGTGATTACGCACAGGACAAAACCGAAACGGGAACGTGGGCAGAGGCCGATGCGGAGGAAAACTCGCGGCCATAGCCCGATACCCTATCGTATCATCACATATCGTGGCCTGACTCTGTCGCTGCTTCGCTGCAAAAAATCGACAGGTGGTCATCACCAACGATCTATTAGCGCATTCATTTGATCAAACCAATCCGTTGGTCTTCTCGCATGATCCTGTGAATGTGGGTCCTTTGCTTGGGAACACCCGCGCGTCCGAATCACTTTCGGCTCATCATCATTAAGAAATATAGCATCAATTCGATCCAGGTGTGAATGCAGCCTGGAAACCCCGCCTTTTTTGCTCTGTTCGGTCCCCGCCGTAGTATTGCCAGTGGCCTGGTCTGGCTGAGTGCTGTGATCGTTTTCGCTCCACGGCTTCGGCATATAACCGGGCTCATGCAGATCTGTATACCCCGCATTGCGCACATCGAATGTCGGTCCACCTAGCTGAATACCTTTCTGATACAGGAGGTACTCTGCCCAACGCGCTTGATTCCGTTTTACCGAGAAATAGAAATTCTCATGGTTGTGCAATAAACGAAAGGTTGGTATTCCATATCCTTTTAACAGTGCACGCGCCTCCTGGAGGGTCGTAGTGCCGTTACGAGGCATGGAGAACTGGTATAGGTTTATACCTGTCGCATTGCCATCTGCCTGCCCAGACCTGATCAACTGATTGAATCGCTGCCGATAGGCATAATAAAGATCTGAGTCATTCTCCATTGCTAGCGTGATCTGAAATCCCCGTTTTAACCAGCGATAGAAGTAGATGACGTGGCTATTGATGTCGTTGAGTAACGCCCGCCTGGGTTGTAAACCGATCGAAATCGCCAATCCTCCACACAGGGGCTCTACCAGTCATCGATCCCGATCCCACAGCGGCTCCAGTTCGGGTAGTAGCCAGCGTTTTCCACCCACCCACTTGAGCGGGGGGGTAAGTGTGAGGGGCATTGGGGTCGCAGGCATAGCCATGGGAGAGTGTTCCTAAACAGGTGAATTGACCGCAAGAGCCTAGCATGGATGACGAGCTTTCAACAAACATGACGAATAAGCCTTGGAAACGTCGCGCCCTTCTCAAAATTTATACTAGTGTGGCATCATCATGTAGTATCAAAGTTACAAGCTGCAAACCTCGATTCACATTTCGAAATCCGCAATCCGAGATTCACCAATACTAACGTTTTTCATGTCCTTAGCCCTCGTCCATGATTGGTTGAACCAAATTGGTGGCGCCGAAGACGTCCTCATCGAGATACACGCGCTCTTTCCCGATGCTCCGGTCTATACCTCTATCTATGCGCCCGCCAAAATGCCGGCCGTGATGCGAGATTGGGATATCCGCAGCAACTGGCTCGACTATTTACCAGGCATCCACGACCATCACCAGCCCTATCTACCACTTTATCCTTTAGGCTTTGCCCGGACAGATCTCAGCCAATATGATCTGGTACTGAGCAATAAATCAGGTTTCTGCCATGGGGTTAAGGTCCGCTCCGGCGCTTCACATATTTGCTATTGTCTTGCTCCTACCCGTTATGTGTGGACACCCGATGCCTACCTCGCCCGCGAAGGCATCGGCTCGGCTGCTAGCGTGGCATTGAGACCACTGATCTCTGCCTTGCGACAGTGGGATTACAATGCCGCCCAGAAGGTCACCCACTTCATCGCTATTTCAACCGACATCCAGGCTCGCATCCGCCGTTACTACCAGCGCCAGAGCAGCATCATCTACCCCCCGGTCGATACCCTCCGTTTTACACCCAACAATAAAGCGCCGGAGAACTTTTTCCTTAGCCTGGGTCGATTGATTCCATACAAACACATCGATCTGGCCATCGAGGCCTGCAATCGTATAGGCGCCAGATTACTCGTTGCCGGCGATGGCCGCGATCGTGTCGCGCTCGAGGCCTTGGCCGGCCCCACCATCGAATTCCTGGGCCGTGTCAGCGACGCCGAAGCAGTAGACCTCATGGCCCGCTGCCAGGCTTTTCTCTTTCCCGGTCTCGAAGATTTCGGCATCACACCGCTCCAGGCCCAGGCGGCCGGGCGCCCGGTCATTGCCTACGGCGCCGGTGGCGCAGTAGACACAGTCATTCCTGGCAAGACTGGCGAGCTTTTCACAGAGCAATCAGCAGAAGCTTTGGCAACAATGTTATCCCAATTCGATAGCCAGAGCTATGATCCGAATCTCTGTCGCGCAAATGCAGAACGCTTTAGCACTGAACGATTCCGCCACGAGATCATTTCGTACGTCGAACGAGTACGCTCGGGCGTTGAGCCCAGGTCGGGTGATGCCGCCGATGTATCAGCGTAGTTGCAGACTGTGGTCTACGACTATAGTAGTTCACAGAGCGCTATAGCCAGTATCAAACCTACAATAACAACTAGTTGTAACATCGGACACCTCATATTCTCAGATATTCTACCATGGTAGTATGGCAGCGACGCGTTTGCTGCACGCCAGACTGCTGATATACTATCCTTCAAGCCACGGTTATCTGACGCAGCCTAATTGAGTCTGTGATTCAAGGCTTACAAGCGAGACATCACAACGTTTGCTCGGATGACATGGCGTCTTGTAAGATACTAAACCATGACAAACGTCTTGCTCCATGATCTGAACCGGCAACTCAGAGATCTCTTCGAACAAGAGCACAATTACGCTGCCGGTTTCGCGCTGGGTCGCCATATTTTACACTACTATCCCAGACATCTGGCGACTTATATTCAGCTTGGTATGGCGAGTTTGGCGGTCGGGTTGTATTCTGATGCCGCCGATCTTCTACGTCGTGCCCTCAGCTCGAATCCTGAAGCAGGTACCTTGTGGGCAGGTTTACGCCAGGCGACTACAGCCTTAGGATTGACAGAAGAAGCTGCCATTGCCCGGCAATATGAGCGTGACTTATTGACACCCGCCACCGGCAGGGGTGCCAGGTCGATCGACAGGGCGATTCTGGCGTCATCCAATAAAAACTGGCCGCAGGCATTACTACATTATCGGCAAGCCTATCAGCGGGCGCCAGGCCGCATGGACATCGCCTTGGGTATGGCCACATCCCTATATCACCAAGATCGTTATGACGACTGCAATAAAGCAACCACGGTGATACTCGATCAATTACCCTACTGCTTGAAGGCTAATATCCTGTTCATTCGTTGTGCACGAAGAGATCGAGAACATGCGATCGATACATCCATTTATCTGAAGATCGCCCGGTCACTTGACCCTGACGATACCTATGCCTGGTACTGGTTCGGCCAGAGCTCTGAACCCGCCCCACCCCCAATTGCCACGCTACCTGACTGGGACACGAGCGATCGTTGGCCATTCAACCTTGCTGCAACCCCTCTTCCACCCAACCCTGCCGGCGCTTCTACTTAAGGACTTAGGTTGAACCCGGAGTCAAAACCAAATTAACAGGAGTTCATCGAACTACTCATGGAACGCACATTTGCAATGCTCAAGCCCGATGCCGTACAACGCGGACTCATCGGTGAAATCATTTGCCGCTTCGAACGACGTGGCCTCAAAATCGTTGCACTAAGATTCGTGCATGTCCCCCTTTCACTTGCAGAAGAACATTATGCTGTACACAAAGAACGTCCTTTTTACAGCAGCTTGATCGAGTACATCACCTCGGGGCCGGTCGTAGCCATGGTGCTAGAGGGACCCAATGCCATCCAGGCTGCGCGCAACACCATGGGTGCTACCAACCCTGTCGACGCTGCACCGGGCACGATCCGCGCTGATTTCGGCATGATGATCGGGCGCAATCTGGTCCACGGCTCAGATGGTGTGGGCACCGCCACATTCGAGATCGGTCTATGGTTTGGGGATGACGTCCCGGATTGGGATCGAGATACGGACCGTTGGGTTTTGGAATAAAAACGAGGTCGGAGTTTGGGATGATCCCGCCAATTTTTAGTCTCTTTTATGAACACTAGCTTTCAATTCTAGACATGAACCTCCCGCGGATCGCTGTCCTCACAGGCGCCGGTGTTTCTGCCGGTAGTGGGGTACCCACCTTTCGCGATGCCGCTGTTGGGCTGTGGAGCCAATACGATCCCCAGAAACTGGCAACACCAGAGGCTTTTCAAAGCGATCCCAAACTGGTGTGGGAATTCTATGACTGGCGTAGGCAGATCATGGTGGATAGCCAACCGAACCATGCCCACGACATCCTGGCAGCCATGGATGCCACCCTGCCTGAATTTACCCTCGTCACCCAGAATATCGATGGCCTGCACCCACTGGCCGGTAGCAAGCGTACACTCTTCCTACATGGCGATATTTGGATGATCCGCTGCACCCATTGTGACTATCGCCAGCAGAATCGCCAGGTTCCCCTGCAACCGCTGCCACCCCTTTGCCCAGAATGTGCGTCGCTCTTGCGGCCAGATGTCGTTTGGTTTGGCGAATCACTTGATTGGACGATACTATCTGCGGCTGGTGAAGCTTTTACACAAGCAGACATTGCCCTGGTTATCGGCGCCAGTGCAATTGTCTATCCCGCTGCGCAACTTCCGCTGTACACTACGAAAAATGGTGGCAGGCTCTATGAGTTCAACACCGAGCGCACACCTCTCTCGGGCATGGCAACCGCCACTTTTTTGGGCCCCAGCGAGGGTACTTTACCCAACTGGTGGCAAGATTTCCGCCAGGAGCACGGACTGTAATACATGACTTCTCGCCGTTTTATCATTGACGCCGATACCGGATCAGACGATGCCGTTGCCATCCTCATGGCATTGCAGTGGCCTCACGTTCAGGTGGATGCTATCACCATTGTCTCAGGCAATGTGCCGATGGCGCAGGGCAGTAGAAATGCCTGATATACCGTCGAGCTTTGTGGTAAATCCACACCTGTCTACGAAGGTTGTACCCGCCCATTGGTTCGTGACGCCTTCCATGCCAAACTATTTTCACAGGCCAGATGGCATGGGGGGTATGGATTATCCACCACCCAGGCGCCAACCTGGACCCGGCTACGCCGCCAACGAACTGATTCGCCGCTTTGGCGAGGCTCCAGGTGAAATCACCCTGGTCACATTGGGGCCACTCACAAACATCGCTTTAGCACTCAGGCTCGAACCCCGTTTAGCACAGTGGGTTAAGCAATGTTATGTCATGGGGGTGCGGCCTGGGCTGTTGGGAATGTCACCCCTGCCGCGGAATACAATATCTGGTGTGATCCGGAAGCAACTCGCATTGTCTTTCACTCGGGCATGGAGATCCTCATGGTGGGGTGGGAGCATTGCCGCGGGGCTGCCAATCTAACACCGGATGAAATGGAATACATCTACAGCTTTGCTACAGAGCGAGCGAAATTTACAATCGACTGCAACAAGCACGCCATAGACGCGAGCACCGGCCTACAAGGCGATCCCGGCCTGGGCTTGCCCGATCCTGTGACCATGGCCATCGCCCTGGATCCCAGCCTGTGCACCAAACATAGCCGACATCATGTCGCAGTTTCGTGTGATGAGCTAACGCATCGATTACTCGTGCATAGTACGCGGTTCGTAGTAAGCGCTTTGGCGCTGTTCCAAGCATATAAGTAGATCACCACCTATTACAAACTGTAGCCAGCTATTGCATACGCACAACCACCTTGGCACTGCTCCACAGCTCTTCCAAGCGATAAAAGGAGCGCTGTTCAGAGGAGAAGATATGTACGATGACATTGCCGTAGTCTACCAATTGCCAGCCAGATGTCCGTTCACCTTCGATATGCAAAGCATGGATTTTTTGTGGGCGCAATTCATCGTTTAGGGAAGAGAGTAATGCTTGGCTTTGCCGCTCGCTGGTAGCCGTAGCGATTACAAAATAATCGGCGAAGGGTGAGGTCTCGCCGATGTCGAGCAGGAGAATGTCCTCGGCCTGTTTATCGTCGAGGATTGCGATAATGGTGTGAGCAAGTGTTTGTGTGTCCAGAAAATTTTGCCTCCGAGAGGGTTTGGGTTGAATGCTAGGATAGGTAGTTTAGCATAAAACTGAGAACTCTGGAAAACTTTTTTGAGCTATTTGTTACCCCCGTTTACACAGGTGCGAACGAGCAAAACCCCCCTGTATATAGGGGGGCGAACAGCCGTTTTAGACTTTTCCAGAGTTTTCAG
>PIVW01000194.1 GCA_003353825.1 Chloroflexota bacterium | reverse complement strand
CGCGCAATGCGCCGAAGCGCCTCTCACCACGAGGATTGACTAATGGAACTCTACCCATACCACGCCACGTGGGATGAGAATGACCCTCACGCCAACTTCAAGGCGGATGTAGCCGCGTACAGTATCGCCGATCCCATGTCCACGCTTGAAAACTTGAGCCGAGCTACCGGTGTTCCGGTCCCCTGTCTGGTACGGTACATCCTCGTGAAATACACAGCCTCCGCCGCGGATGCCGTACTCGCTATGACGCCGATTGCAGTACGGCAGATGGAGCAGCATGTACAAGAGGCAGAGGCAGCCGGCACAGATGCAGCGCGGCTGAATGCATATGAAGCACTGCGCCAAATGATCGCCTGGTTGGGCATGGGCGCAGAATAGACCCACGCCGACCACTTCATCGTGGTGTTAACAGATGTTCGGTTCGTAGGGCTATCCACTTAAGCCGAGACACTCTACTTTCGTATAACCCGAAAGTATTAGTACCCTGGGTGCAAGGGAGCAGTGTCGAAAACCGCCATATACAGAGACGATGATGACCTTGCCACATATATGGTGAGAATTCGTCCACACCAACCCATTACGGCAGGTGATGAGCACCACTGAGTCTGCTGCTTTTGATGGCAAAGTGTCTCGGCTTAAGTTGGTAGCCGGTTCGTAGTAAGCGATTCATCGCGTGACAGGTGCGCAGAAGCGCTGAAGCGCTTACTACAAACGGCCTCTCGTCTGGGACACCCGCAATGATCGGGGTATGTTTTGTGCTGGGAATGCACGCACAGCTATCATCAACGATGAATCACTGGCATGTAAATTTCCTGGCCACCCACAAAAAGCCAGCCTTTAGCTTTGTTGTTGGCGAGTTCATATTCAATGGTGTCAGACCAGATCTGTACAGGGTAAGAAAGTGTTGTCTCAAGGGGCACATTTGCGTCAACGGTACCGCTAATCGTCACGCTACTCTGTAAAGGATCAAGTGGTAAGTCTCCAATTCGCCAGTTTAGGAGTTGCCCCACTAGCCCATCTGGTTCAGGTGATGCTGAATGGTATTGAAAATCGATAGGCAGGGTAAGGCTGATCTGTGTGTTGGCGGCAAGTCCATCACCCTGGTTTCCGTACGAGATCTGTAACTCGGTCGATTCTCTGGGTTGCGCTGTCGCAGGCATTGGGCTTATCCAAAGATCTGGAGCAGTAGCCGAACCCAATGTGATCTCATCAAGACGAAACGTCGCGCACGGACTGGAGGCCGACTGATTCACGCGAAAACGTACAGCGATCTCTTGCCCCAACCACGAGCTTAAATCGACCCAGGTATGAATCCACTCAGGCTGATATTCGATCGTCTCGAATATCGTCTGCGCGCCATCTTCACTTTCAACGACTACCTCGAACTGGCTTGGATTTGCATCGGATGTCTGATGGAATTGATAGACAAAGGAGAGTGTGGGATCGGACATAGTTAATGGTAGTTTTGCTGATTGGGTTATGGAGCCATTACCGGCAGGCGCATCTTGGAAGATAGATTGTGTATAGAGGGGGCCATCCCATTGGTCCCACAGAACATGTTGTCTTCCTCGAGAATCTTCGTCAACTATCATAGTTAATATCGCAACAGATTCGTTAGTTGAGGATGTTGAAAGATCGCTTCTTTCGATTATGGCAGGAACCGTCCAGACCCCAAGTGCTGTGCGTTTCATGTGGTAAATTCCATTACGCCAGTGAGTGCTAAATATGCTAGTGCTCCCATCTTTGGAAACAAACACTTTTGGAAAATCTAACGCATATTGCTCGAAATGAGGTAGTCGTAGAGACTCTACAATGGTACCATCAGCTCGATGTTGAATATAGTAATATCCCTGCTCACTTTGCTGAGAATTGGATCGCACATAATGAACAGTGCCACCGTTGTCTACTCCAAAGCCTTTGATGATATGGCTGTGGTTGTACGTCACTATGTCTATTTTCCCAGTAATGGATGGTAAATGAGCATAAAATGCAGCTGAGCCATTTTCGGTTCGATTCCAGGCCAGATGAATACCAGCATTGTTTTCGGCGACGGCTAATTGTAAGTTCTGCAGCCGATCTTGATAGCTGTTATATATCTCACGACTGTCACGCCACCATCCATCTGGGTGCCTTTGACGGTACCATACCATATCGTTGTACCCGTACATGGACGAACGAGATAACCATGCTATGTGTGTGGTTCCATCCTCAGCAGCAATAAGGTGGGCTTCTGGATTTCCACCACCCCCACGACTACGTGAAAAGACAACATAGGGATCGCTCCATGTATCACTGCCGGGACTGCTGTCAGAATAATAGAGTATGAAAGTGTGCTCGTCATCACGTAACCATGTATGCCATACGACGTGGACATGTCCATTTGGGGCCACCTTCAGATTAGATATATAGTTCCTGCTGCTGGTCCCAGGCAGTATGACCTGGTTTCCCCATTCGCCATTGGGTGCACGGCGGAGGTAATGTATCTGGCTCTGATAAGGGGTAATGCCTACAGTCCAAACAATATGCACTGCACCAATATCATCAACCGCTATACGCGCTGCTGGACTAAATGCGTGGTTATCACCGTCAAGTCTTGCAAGTACTTTGGGCGAGGACCACACGCCTTCCTGACTTCGGTATACGTACGTTAGTTCATCATGCACTAGGTTGGAAAAGACGACGTGCACGCGCCCCTCTTGATCGATAGCGGCATCTGAGAAACTAGTCGGTTCATAAGCTGAAGCCGGAGATCCGACAGGTGCCTCCTCGGCAGGGCTGAAAGCTGGGGTCTGGCAGCCGAGCGCCAATGCTTGTTGCCCGGTATGCCAGTCTTTCAACTCGATCTGCCACCAGCCCTCGTCCTTCTTCCAGGCTGTATCCGGCTCAGAATTTTCGAAGTGCGAATCTTGAAAAATATTATCTGGTGGTGGCAACGCAACCGTGATCTCGCTGTCCTGAGTTATGCCCCAGTAATCACGTGGCAGATCGAATAGGGTCAGTGGAAGATCACCATAGTCGTTTGCTTGCCATGTGGTCTCGTATTCTGGGTTCTTTGAAACGATATAGGTACTATTGGTGCCCTCGAAATCAATGCTTGCAACCACCTCATCTTGAGTTACAAGTTGAACTTCACTGAGACTGTTATCACGCACATCGGTTACAGTTGATGATATTGCCCACGTATAGAGTGTCGTCCAAGTATCTCCAATTGTTCCGGACCAAGCTTCAGTATTGCTGGCCTTGTCAACACTTCGCACACGATAGTGATAGGTATTGCCGTCGGGTGACGGCAAAAATGCATAAGGCGTAGTCATGTTGGAGCGCCACGCTTGCCATTCATTTGTGCCATCTAATCTTCGTTGCGCTTCCGAGTATTCCACACCCGATCCGCCTGGGTCATAATTCTGCCATCGCAGCATCGTCGAATTAAGGCGGGTTAACGGAGACAATTTATTTACGGTTGATATCGGTGGCAGATTCTCTACAGTCGTGACTGCATCCGGTGAGGTTCGCCATTCTTCAACATTGCCAGCCTTATCCCCGGCTCGGACACGGAAATCGTACGAATGACCACCAACGCCTTTGTACCCGGCAGAAGTAAGGTTGCTATCTTTGAGCCACACTTGCCATATTCCGTCCTCACTATCTCGAACCTGGACGTCGAAGCCTGACAAGCCGGCTGGTCCATGGTCCTTACCCGACCAGATTAACTGAATGGGGCTAGCAGAGATGGTCTCAAGTGGTTCCATGCTGGAGACTGGTTCGAGGAGATCCCAAGCCTCCCAATCTGGTAACATGTCGATCTCGTTTTCTTCAATGAGGGTTAGTTTTCCCGTGTCCAACGATAAGGCAGCGATCGAGCTATCTTGAATGTAGAGTTGATTACTGTCGATGACATAAAGAACAATGGAAAACATGAGATGTTGACCTTCTGGTGACCAACTGCCCATCCACAAATCGATGAGACCTGGCCCTGGGTCGTAAACCAATATGTCTCCTGTCCCATCAGCTTTCATGATACCTAACTCATTGAGACCATCACCGTCGGCGTCGAAGTCGAATGCCAAGTGTTCGCCATCCGGTGACCAACGAGTAAATTGCAAGTAGGGTAATCGCTCAGATATGGCGTGTTGACCACTACCATCAGCATTCATGATATAAATTTTGCCCGTGCCATCATCCCTTGCTCGCACCCATACGATCTTACGCCCGTCAGGCGACCAGGAAGGGTGTATATCATTTTCTCCACCAGATGCTCTAGTGAGCTGTTTCTGCCCTGATCCATCGGCTGCCATTTTGTAGAGGGTCCAAGTTGATCCTCTACGACGCCGGTAGACGATGTTATTGTCGTCAGGTGACCACATGGGGTCAGATTCAAGTTCGTCTGTGTCCGTCAGCTGAACCAGGTTTGTCCGATCTGTGTTGACCGAATAGATTTCAAATCTTCCGGTGCGATTAGATACAAAGACTACCCGCGTGGCGTCACTGTTCAAGTTAGGACGTAGGTCTGTGCCATATCTCGATATGCTCGTGGGATAATTGCCGTTGCCGTGGGCGTAGTTAATACCCCACCCGCCAGCAACATAGGATTGGTATACAATGCGGGTGCGAGAACTAAGTACATTGCTGGTGATTGCTTCGAATCGTTCCGCCATCACCGCCTCGATTGACCTGGCAGAAGGACTACGTTGTTTTGGTAAGTACGGCAGTGTTCCGGCCTGCCAAGGGTCGCGTTTCAGTTCCGCCAAGGTATTTTCTGGTTCCTGGGCGAGTGACACAGAGCTGCTTTCGAGTATCAAACCTATGCCAATCAGCGTTGCAACGAGTACGATCATTATATGTTTCATGAGCTATCACCGTGCTTTTTGATGTCACTTAGGGCGAGAAAGTGCGCTTCCTCTGCCTCCCGCAACGCCCGCCACACCCGCTCCGGCGTAAAGGGTATCTGGCGGATGCGTACGCCGGTGGCGTTGAAGATGGCACTACCGATGGCCGGGGCCACACCATCTTTTGGTATCTCGGCTATGGCCTTAGCTCCGAACGGCCCGCTGGGCTCGATTGTTTGTACAAGGGTGACATCCAGTTCGGGCATCTCGTCGGCGCGATAGATTTTGTATGGGCCGAAGGCGGGGTTGACCATGCGACCATCATCATCGTAGGCCATCTCTTCACAGTGGGCATAGCCCAAAGCTTGTGTCATACCACCTTCCACCTGTCCGCTGGCTGTAATGGGGTTGATGGCGACACCACAATCCACGGCCATGGCCAGCTTCTTCACCGTAACTTGTCCGGTTTCTATATCCAGCTCGATCTCGACGAACTGGCCCGCAAAAGGCGGCGGCGAATCAGGTGAGACATATGATGCTGTGGCCATAAGCTGGCGCTGTTGATCCTGATGCAGCGAGTGCAAGGCAATCTCTGCCAGCGAAACCGAGTTGCCGTTGGGGGCGAAAGCGCGCTGATCGCGCAGCACGATCTCCGACCAATCCTGCAAACCCATGAGCAGACCGGCGCGCTCTTTGATCTGTTCGCGTAACTCCTCAGCCGCTTTTTTCACCGCTGTTCCCGAGATATAGGTCGTACTGGAAGCGTAAGCACCCGTGTCAAAGGGAGTGAAATCGGTATCGCTCGAGTAAATGACTATATCTGCCAGGGGAACACCCAAGACCTCGGCAGCGATCTGCGAGAGCACTGTATCTGAGCCCGTACCTAAATCGGTGGCGCCGACCAGAAGATTGAAGGAGCCGTCATCATTGATCTTGATGCTGGCCGCTCCCATGTCGAGGCCGGGAATGGCGGAACCATGCATGCACACGGCCATGCCAATACCCCGACGGATGTTGGGCCGATCAGGTGGCGCAATCCAACTAGCATCCTCTCTTCTGTTCCAGCCAATGCCATGCATGCCCTGGGCAACACATTCGCTCAGGCCACTGGTAGTGACAAGGGGTAAGGCTGATACATCGGCTTCACCTTCACCCAATTGCGGGGTGATATCCATGGGATCGCCGACTTTGACCCAGTTCTTGCCCTTGAATTTCAGAGCATCCATGCCCAGCGCTTCAGCGATCTCTTCCATGTGGCTTTCGAGGGCAAAGAGCGCCTGTGGTGCGCCATAGCCACGATAGGCGCCGGGCACGGGGATGTTGGTATACGCCACCCAGCATTCGAATTCCTTATTGGGGCAGTTATAAGTGCTCAGGCCGCGCTTTCCGGTCACTGTTTGCACGGTCAATCCATGCGTACCATAAGCACCGGTATTACCGATCACACTCATCTTTTGCGAGACCAGTGTGCCATCTTTGTTGACGCCTGTCTTGAAGGTGATGGTCTGGGGATGGCGGGTGCGACTTGACATAAATTCTTCGGCCCGGTTCAACTCCAGTTTGACAGGCTTACCGCTGGCAATGACCAGGTGTCCGACGATGTCCTCGACCAGCATCTCCTGTTTGGCGCCGAAGCCACCGCCGATACGGGGTTTGATCACACGGATGCGCCTGACCGGCAGACCCAACAGGGGGGCGACCATACGGCGGGCGTGGAAGGGCACTTGGGTCGAGCTACGCAATACCAGGCGTTCGTCTGGATCCCAGTAGCCGATGCAGATGTGTGTCTCGATAGGCGTTGGCTGCACTTGATGGACACGATAGGTATCTTCAAAGACCATGTCCGCCGCTTCGAAGCCTTGCTCGACATCGCCCACGGTGGCATGGATGAAGTGGCTGATGTTATGTTCGGCATCGTAGGCATCTTCCATGTCTGGCTCATCGTGGATGACGGGCGCGCCCTCTTTGATTGCCTCATTTTCGTCAAAGACGGCGGGAAGCACGTCGTAAGTGACCTTGATGCGCTTGATCGCCTCCTCGGCCAATTCTGGAGTTTCGGCCGCGACGGCCGCGACCCGATCGCCCACATGCCGAACTTTGTTGTCGAAGCTGACCTGATCCCAGGGTTTGGGGTTGGGATAAGATTGCCCACCTGAGCCATAGCGAATGCGTTGGATATTTTTGTAGTGGATGACGGCATGCACGCCCGGCAGGGCCAGCGCCTCACTGTCGTCGATATCGACGATGTGGGCGTGGGCGTGGGGGCTGGTCAGCAGTTTGCCGTGGAGCATGCCACGCATTTCGAAATCATCGACAAAGGCGGGATTGCCCTTGGCCAATTTAAGGGCGTCTACTTTGACCTCGGGCTTGCCCACCACTTTCAGGTCTCGGGCTTGCGGGGCCACGACGAATTTGGGCAATGCCTGTCGCACCGTCCGCACATCGGCGCCTGCACCGCCCCGGAACTCCGGTGTGGGATCAGTCGATTCACCACCGCCACCCGACCAGTCATCCATATCCCCGCCGGGCAGGACGATAGGCGTCATCACCTTGGGTTCGATAGGTGTAGGTTTTTCCCCTCGCATGATGGCGGCCGCTTCCAAAATGGCCTGCACAGGCTTGGCGTAGCCTGTCTCACGGTCGAGAATGCCAGAGATCGCATCCCGCACTTCAGCTTCGGATGGATCTGCGTTCTGCTCGATCAAAGCTTTGGCTGCCAAAATGGTGGCCGGCGTAGCATAGCCTGACTGAATGGCGCCGGTGCGCATAAACGCTTCCTGAATCGGGTGTAGTTGAGTTCCTTGCGATAGACCCTCGACCGTTTCGACGCTGTGTCCATCGGCTTGTGCGGCCAGAATCACATCGGCGCTGACCAGCTTGCCGTCAAGCAAAATGGCTGCGGCGCCAGTCTCGCCGGTGTCGGAGCCGTAACGCACGCTAAAATAGCCTTCACGTCGTAATACAACGCGCAGGTTCTCGTGGGGTTGGCAGGTGATGGTTTTGTCGATGCCGTTGATTGTTATATTGATTTGCATATTCGATACCTCACAAGTGAGACTGGGGACTGGAGATGGACACTGTTCAGCCAACCTCAAATCGCTAATCAACTAATTTCAGCTGAGTTTTTCAAGGACACGGGCGGCGAGTAGGGTTGCCATCTCTCGGCGATACTTGCTACTACCTCTAAAATCGGCAGGCGGGTTGAGCGAGACTACCTGGTCGGGATCGATGAGGGTGGGCGAGTCTGCGACTCCGCAGAGGGCTAAGAGGATCTGCCCAGCATCCTTCTTGCGGGCCACAGCGGCGACGATAGGTCTGTCTGCCGGTGTGCGAGCCACTCTGTCAGCAGCAGTGGTTCCGCCCGTTGCTACCGATATCTCTGTGATGATGCCGCCCGCCAGTGAGCCGGCGATATCTGCCAGGAAATCTGACAATGCCACGGTACTGGCTCCACCGCTGTTCTGCATTCGAACATCTGCCTCGAATACCAGCAGTGCGGCGAGCAACTCACTTTCAGGATCGGCGCTCACCACGACACCACCTAATGTGGCTTGATTGCGAAAGGTGTTGGCGCCCTCACGCTGGGCGGTGTCGCGCAGTAATTCAGGCGCGTCCTCCGAATCGACGATAGCCTGGAGACGAGTCATCGCCCCCATCGTTAGGCGATCATCATCATAATTGGCGTAGTCCAAACCAGCCGCCTGCAAATCAACAACTTCATCTACCTCTTCCGCTTTGTATGCGTTGATATACGTCCCCCCCGCAACTACCGCCATAGTTACACCGGGGCGAGCCAGCAACTCGACAGCTGCTCCCACGCTTTGCGGACGGTGATAAGATTTGATTAGTGTCATAGCATGCTCCTTCGAACGGTATTGGTTTATGTATAGTTTAGATGAAAAATCTTTTTTAGGCAGTAGCGCAAAAATTACTACGCGAGATGTTTCACGGATTGCGAACCGATGAGGCCATCGTGACGCAGGTAGTGACCTTGTTGGCGCATGGCGTGAAATATCAGGTTGCTGAAGCTGTCGAAACTGAAGGATGAGGCCATCGTGACGCAGGTAGTGACCTTGTTGGCGCATGGCTGTCCAAGACCGGACATAGTGGTATAATCTTCCAGAAAAAGATTTTGAATCCGCAGGCGTATTTACCAGCGGAAAGTCTGGAAAAAAGTCAAAATCATCATCTGAACATCAATATATGCTTTTTCACCTCCTTATGTCATAGACATGAATCTGAAGAGGGCTTCGGCTCAAAAGTGTTGGGACAGTAGAATTGGCCGAAGGTATATCGCTAGGTGAATTGATTTAACTCGGTAAGTTTACCAGCCTGTCTTCAAGATGGCAACGGCCTGGTCTACCGTAGCGTCCTCATGAATGAGTGAAGCAATGGCCGCGGTCATCGCTCTCGGATCATCTGCCTGGAAGATGTTACGGCCAATGGCAACGCCTTTGGCGCCGGCATCTAGGGCTGTGCGGATGGTGGACAGCATGCCACGCTCATCGCCCTTTTTGGCTCCGCCCAGCATGACAGCGGGAACGTAGCAGGTGCTGGTAACGCGCTCAAATCCCTGGGCATAGGGGATTTTCACCCAGTCGGCGCCCAACTCGGCCGCCACTCGGGCGGAAATGGCGATGCTCTCGGCGGTGCGATATTCGGGGGCGTTGTCGAATCCGCCCGGTACCATCTCGCCCATCACGGGGAGACCCCACCTATGAGCCTGACCAACCACCGTCGCCAGCGTATGCAATGTCTCTTCTTCTTCCGCTGCACCCGGGAAGGCCGAGACAGCCACGGAATCTGCGCCCAAACGGAGGGCATCTTCGATGGTGTAGAATTGCGAGCCCGGCCCCATGTTACCCAGTTTTGTCCCCCCGCCATCCAGGCGAAGGATCAATCCCAAAGGAGAGATCTCTCGAGCAAAACGGGTGGCGACTCCGTAGCTGGTGAGGATAGCGTCTGCCTCACCGGCAACGATTTGAGCCAGCACCTTGGCGGGATTTTCAAGACCTCTGGCCGGGCCATCGATCAGGCCGTGATCCAGGGCCACAATTAGTGCTCGGCCACCGGGTCGAAAAATGCGGTGGAAACGTCGGTCACACCCGCGTGCCAGCCATGCAAGACTGCTATTCTGAGAACGCATCTCAAAGACGTCGTTTCGACCCCTCCACTATACACGTCCTCTTTTTTGATTTCTTTCCCT
>PIVW01001500.1 GCA_003353825.1 Chloroflexota bacterium | reverse complement strand
TTACATTCCCCCTTTTGACTTTCAATCTTGACTTCCACTCCCAAGCGAATTCTAGCCATCAAATTGGCAGATCTGGGCGATGTACTCAACATCACTCCGAGTTTGCGCGCGGTACGACAAAGCTTTCCAGATGCACAGCTAGATGTGTTGCTAAATCCGCATACCACTGCTTTCGTAGAGCCCACGGGACTGGTAGATGAAATCATCGTTTTTCCAAAGACCGGATTCGAGGGTATGGCTGTCCTGTCGCCGGAATCATGGGGGCCACTCAGCCGCCACTTGCGAGCTTTGCGCGGCCGTAGGTACGATACAGTGATCAATTTTCACCATCTGACAACACCGCTGGGACGTGTCAAACAGCGCTTGTTGATCAAGGCTACCGGAGCCAGCACCACGGTGGGGCTGGATAATGGACATGGAAAATGGTTGACGCATCGGGCACCAGATGATGGCTTTGGCGCACGGTTGGAGGTCGAGTACTGGTTGGCCCTGGCCCAAGAACTAGGAGCACACAGTCCTGATATCTCACTAGCTCTACCGGTCTCAGAATCCGACCAACTGGCTGCCGACCAACGATTAGATGCTATGGG
>PIVW01001499.1 GCA_003353825.1 Chloroflexota bacterium | reverse complement strand
AACGGCATAACCTATGTACAGGCAGCGCTCGATGCCGGACTTGAACTCGATAATTTTGCACGCAGGCTTTCCTTCTTTTTCAACGCCTCATCTGATCTTCTTGAAGAGGTTGCCAAGTTTCGGGCCGCGAGAAGGCTTTGGGCGCGGATCATGAAAGATCGTTTTAACGCAGTGAAACATGCAAGCCTGATGATGCGGTTCCATACACAGACAGCGGGCTACACTCTTACCGCCCAGCAGATAGACAATAATATAGTAAGAGTTGCATTACAGGCTCTGTCAGCTGTCCTTGGCGGCACCCAGTCTCTGCATACCAATTCCCGGGACGAGGCATTGTCTCTGCCCACCGAGGATTCCGTACGTACGGCCCTTCGCACCCAGCAGGTGATAGCCCATGAATCAGGGGTGGCCAATACCGTTGATCCCCTGGCAGGGTCTTATTATATAGAGGAGCTGACTGACCGCATCGAGGCAGAGGCCTCTGAACTGATCGGGAAGATCGACAATGCGGGCGGTGTGGTAGCTGCAATTGAAGAGGGTTTTATACAGCGCCAGATCGATAACAGTGCCTATGAATACCAGCAGGAGAT
>PIVW01000735.1 GCA_003353825.1 Chloroflexota bacterium | reverse complement strand
CCTGCCTCTGGCCCGTCTACGCGCCCGGGGTCAATTGACCGAACTGCGGGCCACGGACTTGCGTTTTACCTCCTCCGAAGCCGCCGAATTTCTCAACCAGGTAATGGACCTGGACCTTTCGGCGGAGGACATTACCGCTCTGGAAACCCGGACCGAAGGTTGGATTGCCGGTCTGCAATTGGCCGCCATTTCAATGCAAGGACGCGAAGACGTAACCAGCCTCATCAAATCTTTCACCGGCAGCCACCATTTTGTACTGGACTACCTGATTGAAGAAGTCCTGGAACAGCAGTCCAAAAGCGTCCAGACTTTCTTGCTGGGCACATCTATCCTCGAGCGTCTGTGCGGCTCCCTTTGTGATGCCGTTCTGAGCAGCGGAACACCGCTTCGCTCACAGGAGCAGCGGAGCGTCGCTTTGGGCGAAGTGGAAGCACCTTCGCTTACAGGAGAACTCTCCCCTTCACCCTTGCTCCCCAGCCCCTCTGCTTCCGGTCAAGAAACCCTGGAATATCTCCAACACGCCAACCTGTTCATCGTCCCCCTGGATGAGGAGCGGCGTTGGTACCGCTATCACCATCTCTTTGCCGATTTGCTAGGTCAACGCTTGCGCCAAAAACAAGCGGATTGGGTAGCAACGCTGCATATCCGGGCCAGTGAGTGGTACGAGCAGAATGGGTTAATCGATGAGGCGATAGAGCACGCTCTACGCAGTGAGGATTTTGAGCGAGTGGCACACCTGATCGAGGAGGATGTTGATACTACATGGCTGCGTGGTGAACACACCAAATTGCGACGCTGGCTGGATGGGTTGCCTGTTGAATTGGTGTTTTCCAAACCACAACTTTGTATCTATCACGCCTGGTTTCTATTCACCAGCGGTCAGCAGGATGCGGCTGAACGGAGTCTCCACACCGCCGAAAAGGCACTGGACCCCAGCACCGATCACATAACTGAAACCTCAACAATAGAGCAAGATCAACTCCATGGCTCCGATATGATGAAGCAGCGAGGCAGGTTAGCAGTTATCCGCGCATTAATGGGAACTTACCAGGGAGATGTGCCAGGGATTATTGAGCACTATACCCAAGCGCTTGAGTATTTACCCAAACGGGACTCCTGGCGCGGCCCTGCTGCCATTGCATTAGGCGATGCTTACGGTTTCAAGGGTGATATGGCAGCAGCACACCGGGCCCGATTGGAGGCGGTGGAAGCGTGCAAAGCAGCAGGTGATATCTACCTAGTCATGATAGCCAATCTGAAAGTGGCTATAACCCTGCGGGCTCAGGGTAAGTTGCGGCAAACCCTGAAAATATGCCAGCAGCAGATGCAATTTGCAAACGAGATCGGGGTTTCGCAGTCGGTAGCGGCTGGTTGGTTATTGGCGATAAAGGGCGAGGTACTAGCCGAATTAAATGATCTGGATGGGGCAATTCATCAAGCGAAAAAAGGTGTAGAACTGACCGAACGGGACGAAGGAATGGGGATGCTTGGTTGGAGTTACCTGTGCCTGATGAGGGTCTTATACTCCAGGAGGGATATCGCCAGTACCGAAGAGATCATCCAAAAGATAGAGAATATCACTCGTGAATACTTTGTACCTCCGTGGATCACGAACCTGATAGCAGCCTGGCAAGCGCGTATATGGCTAGCGCAAGACAAGTTGGATGCTGCATCTCAATGGGTGGTAGAACGTGGGCTGTACGCCGATGGAGGATCCACACTTCTTCACGAAATTGATTATGTAGCGCTAATTGAGTATGTAACACTAGCCCGGATCCTGATCGCTCAAGAGCAGTTGGATGAAGCAACCAAGCTGCTTCATCACCTGCTCGAAGCTGCAGAAGCGGGGGGTCGGATATCGAGAGTGATCGAGATCCTGATGCTTCAAGCATTGTCTTTACAAGCACAAGGGGATACAGACCAAGCTATCACCACACTAGAAAAAGCCCTCACTCTGGCCGAGTCGGGAGGTTTCATCCGCATTTTTGTGGATGAAGGTCCTCCGATGGCCCGTCTGCTCTACGAAACTGCTACTCGCGGGGTTGCACCAGATTACGCTCACCGGTTGTTGGCAACATTCCCTGTTGCCGAACCGGAGCAAACTGACCCATCAAAAACTCAAGCCCCTAAATCTGAATTGGTTGAGCCTCTGAGCGAACGCGAACTTGAAGTACTCCAACTCATCGCCACAGGGTTAACCAATCCAGAAATCGCTGCCAGGCTTTTCCTCTCGTTGAACACGGTCAAGGTCCACACCCGCAATATTTACGGTAAACTCGGTGTCAACAACCGGACCCAAGCGGTTGCCCAGGCAAGAGTTTTGGGTATCCTGCCCTCCATCTAATCACCTGGATGCTTGAAACTGGCATTGACAGCACCCAAAGACAACAAAACCTGGCGGGCCAGCGAATAGCGACCCGCTTTTTTGTTACCCCC
>PIVW01001498.1 GCA_003353825.1 Chloroflexota bacterium | reverse complement strand
AGTCAGGATGATGCGGTCGCCGGGATCTTAGGCGGCGAAGTCGTTGCCGGTGATGTGGTGGTCATTCGTTATGAAGGGCCTAAAGGTGGACCGGGTATGCAGGAGATGCTTTATCCAACGAGTTATCTTAAGTCTCGCGGGCTCGGTAAGGCGTGCGCCTTAATCACAGATGGTCGCTTCTCCGGTGGGACTTCCGGTTTGTCTATTGGTCATGTTTCGCCGGAAGCCGCGGCGGGTGGCACCATAGGTTTAGTTGAAACCGGTGACAGAATCGAAATAGATATTCCAGCCCGCTCAATCAAGTTAGGCATTAGCGATGTGGAGCTGGCTAACCGTCGCGCCGCGATGGAAGCACGGGGTAAGCAGGCATGGAAACCTGTGGGTCGTGTAAGGGAGGTGTCATTAGCCCTTAAAGCCTATGCGTTACTCGCTACCAGTGCCGACAAAGGTGCTGTTAGAGATGTCACCATGTTGGAGGATTGATATGTTGGCTTTAGCCTCCAAAGAGAAACTAGATTTAGCCCACTATTATCTGCAGAAAATATTGCTCTCTTCTGTCTATGATGTGGCAAAGGTGACGCCGCTATCCA
>PIVW01001497.1 GCA_003353825.1 Chloroflexota bacterium | reverse complement strand
CCGATCTGTCACGACATTCCTCGGCAACGTATTCAAGCTTTTCGGCATCCCGTGCCGATAGAATGAGGGTAGATACCGAACATTTGGCCAGCTGGTGGGCCAGGCACCGCCCGAGACCGCCTGATGCTCCGGTCAATAATATGTTCTTGTTGTGGAAGTCCTTCTTGGCCTTTGTCGATGGCTGATACTCGGAGGTGGTTGCAGAAAGGGCGTCGATACTTGTATCTTTTGCTGACATTAAGGGTGCATTCTCAACCGAAGCATGGAACATGTTCTCCTTGGAGCCGCCAACGTGGCGCCGGCGCATTATGCTTGGCCCAAGATTGCTCGGTTGGAAGGCCGAGGTCCAGGCAAGAGAAAGTAGGAGGAAGATGAGTAGGACCTGGCGCGTAAGACTACTACTGCTTCTAAGTAGAGACATGTGGCGCCGATCAATGATGTTTATGCTGCGGATATCTCGTTTGCACATATCGCAGAATAATGCATGCCAATCAAGTGAAGGCATGGGTCGCCGCCGTCAAGTGCGTGGTGGGGCCCCGACTGCACCTGTGTAGTGTGCAGTCGCTTCCCGCAATCGGGACCAACATGTC
>PIVW01001496.1 GCA_003353825.1 Chloroflexota bacterium | reverse complement strand
CCCATAGCATCTAATCGTTGGTCGGCAGCCAGTTGGTCGGATTCTGAGACCGGTAGAGCTAGTGAGATATCAGGACTGTGTGCTCCTAGTTCTTGGGCCAGGGCCAACCAGTACTCGACTTCCTGCCGTGCGCCAAAGCCATCGTCCTGTACCTGATGTGTGAGCCAGCCCCCATGTCCGTTGTCCAAGCCTACGCTGGTTCTAGCTCCGGTGGCATTGATCAACAGACGCTGTTTGAAGCGGCCCAGCGGCGTAGTCAAATGATGAAAATAGATAACTGTGTCGTACTTTCGTCTGCGTAGGGCCCGCAGGTGGCGAATTAAGGGGCTCCACGATTTTGGTGATGCTGCGGCCAACCCTTCATAACTGCTTTTTGGAAAGGCGATGATCTCGTCTGCCAGCCCCGTGGGCTCTGCTAAGGCCCTTGTGTGGGGATTTAGCAGTACATCTAACTAAGCGTCGGGGAATGTGTGTCGTACCGCGCGCAAACTCGGAGTGATGTTGAGTACATCGCCCAGATCTGCCAATTTGATGGCTAGAATTCGCTTGGGAGTGGAAGTCAAGATTGAAAGTCAAAAGGGGGAATGTAA
>PIVW01001495.1 GCA_003353825.1 Chloroflexota bacterium | reverse complement strand
ATGCCTTGCCGCCGCGCAGCGGTGTGTTTGAGGTTGGCGTAGCACCTCCATCGGCGGCGATTGCGCTGTACATGTTCCCGCCGTTGTCCGAAGTGAAAATAATCACCGTATGATCGGCGATTCCCTTGCGCTCGATCTCGTCTAATAAGCTTCCAATCGCATCATCAAGAGAATGTACCATGGCGGCGTAGGTGGCTGAGCGCTGCGGATTATTCGGGTCTATCGACTCCCGATATTTCTCGATCAACTCCTCTTTGGCATCAAAGGGCGCGTGAACAGAGAACATCCAGTAGTTCATATAGAAGGACTGATCATCTGCAAGTGTATCCAACCATTTGATACTCTCCTCCGCCATGCGATCCTCGATGTGCTGACCAGGGTAGTCCTCCTTGATATGCTTCAAGCTCCAGGGCGCCACAAACGATTTACCGGGACCGGGACCGGTATGATGCGGGATATCCACATCAAAACCATGCTCCAGCGGACTGTAAGGTTCCGGCCCCAGATGCCACTTGCCGAAATGCCCCGTTGCATAGCCTGCTTGTTTCATCATTTTTCCAAGGGTGGGAAAATTTGTATCCAGTCGCGTGG
>PIVW01000734.1 GCA_003353825.1 Chloroflexota bacterium | reverse complement strand
CTGGTGGCGCTCACTGCCATGGAACCGCCCACGGCCTGGGATGCGACATTGCTGCGCGACGAGAGGGTCAAAGTGCTGCGCGCCCTGCGCCCGCCCGAAAATGGCGCCTTGCGCACCAACACTGTGCGAGCGCAATACCGTTCCCTGGACGGCAAGGGTGCGACCTATCGCAAAGAAGATGGTGTTGATCCGCATTCGGATACGCCGACTTACACGGCGTTTGAGCTTTACATCGACAACTGGCGCTGGCAAGGCGTGCCCTTTTACCTGCGTTCAGGCAAATCGCTTAAAAAGAAGATGACGGAGGTCGTTATTCAGTTTAAAGAAGTCCCACACATGCTCTTCAATATGGGCATTGAAGCCAACGTCATACCCAACCAACTCTCATTTTGCCTGCAGCCTGATGAGGGATTTCAACTGGCCTTCCAAACCAAGCAGCCTGGCGCAGGTATGTGCACCGACTCGGTTGATATGAGCTTCAATTTCGCCACCGAATTCGGCGAAAAAGCCTTACCGGAAGCGTATGAACGCTTGCTCCTGGATGCGTTGTTGGGCGATGCTTCGCTCTTCGCTCTTCGCTCTTCGCTCTTCGCTCTTCGCTCGCGCCGACGAGATCGAGAACTCATGGCGTATCATCGACGCCATCCAACAAGGCTGGGACCGCGGTGATGGCCCGCCATTGGCATTCTACGAGCCTGGCAGTTGGGGCCCGGCCGCAGCCGATGTCATGCTTAATGCTAATGGGCATCGTTGGTGCGCTAGTTGTGCTGATTGAGATCTGGCAGATCTCGCACTTCCATACATCTCATGATCTATTGACTGGGCGCCTCCACGTGGGCCGCCTAGTACTCAGACAAGCCTAGAGTGAAGAACATGTCATTCTGAACGGAGTGAAGAATCTCCGGTTGCAAAGGCGAGATTCTTCGTTTCACTCAGAATGACATCCCTCAAGGCACGCTTGACTGACTACTAGTTGCGTTTGATGGAAAGCTATCAGACTTGTATTTATATTGAATCCCACGGATCAAAGACAGCGTCACCATAGATGAAGTTCACAAAGCGCTTGATGATCAGCGCCGCCACCTGTGTAATCGACTTGCATGCTGGAAAATCGCGGAAAAGACCGTTGATCTCATTAAAGAAAGCAGGGTGAGCTCGCGCTGAAAAAAGGAAAGGAACAGTGTTGAGGTAAACATCAGTGCTGATATCCTGTGCCTTTACATCGGCCATCGTGCGCTTCAGGATACCCCTATTTCGGCCAACACTGTCGATAAACGAGTCGATTTCCTCCCCGTAACGATATCGATTTCTGGCCAGGAATCGATAAATGCCTTGTTCAGTCAGCGGGTCGTCTGCTCTTAGGAGGCGTTCTGCAACCTTTAGCGCCAAATAAAAGTAACCTTGGCCACACATCATATCTAGGCAACAGAAGGGTAATTGCTGTCCTCGCGTGCCGGTTGTAATCATTCTATGCAACGTATAAGTTAAGTCCGATTCACACAGTTCAAGGTTTTCAATAAATTGAGTTGGAAAATCAGTACCTCCAACTTGAAAGTGCGAAGTTATCATTGTATCAATAAAGTTGTGCTGATATTCTGCAATCTCTGTTGCGTACGTGCATTCCGATCTCTCGTAGAATCTCCACACAAGGTCACTGAATAATGCCTGAGCCTCTGTGTCATCATACTCAGTGATTACGTGCATAAGGGCTGCAAGAACACTTAATGCAACAGGTCCAGGGGGGTCAATGCCCAGGGCTGTCTGAAACATCTCTTTCATTATGTCATATACTTCGTGTTTTCGCTCTGCGCCATATCCCGCCAGCACCAGCCATAGTAATAACTGGATCATGATATCTCGGGACTTCGCCAGCTGCATCAGTTCATTACGTATCTCCTCAAGACTGCCATGGTTCGGATCAAGATAGGGCAGGAGATTTCGATAGAGTTGGAGCTGATCTTCATCCTGTTGGTAGAATCGTTGCAGTTCAGGGATCCTCACCTGAGAGTACGACCGATATAATCGTGCTAGAATCTCGACAAGTGTTCTGGCGATAACTGCAACCACACCGTTACGCAGATGCCTTCGGAGCTTGCCTGGGACACCAGTTTCATCCTCATGAATAAAAAATAGAGATCCTAAAACCTTTTGCCATGTGGACTGTAGGCCCTCGAGCACTTCGGAATTATCATGTTGATCAAAGGCGATGAGAAACGAGATCTCGGTAAGTGACTCAAGAACGGAGAGTTTCGGCAGCCTCCATCGATTCATAAAGTGTGAACCGATGTCGTCTATGATCTCCAGAGCGGCCTGCGGGTTTCGATAGCAGGTAGTGGTTACATATTGACTGAAAATGTTCCAATTGATATTCTGCGTTAAAAGCAATCGAGCGGAGTACCATTATGATTCAGAATGTTATCACATATCATTGTACGAAGTGTAA
>PIVW01000733.1 GCA_003353825.1 Chloroflexota bacterium | reverse complement strand
TACGTGATGAAGAAGCAATTATCACGGCTGACTCCTTTCAGTCAGCAAGTCGCACCAGACTTTGCCTGGCGCTCCCAACGTTGCAAAAGCTGGAGGGCTTCAGAGCTAAGGCGTCAAGGGTGAAGCTGTAATCGGCTACCGCAATCCCTTGACAACACGGGATCTGAAGTCCTCCAGCTTTCCTGGAAGGTAAACAAAATGAGAAAAACAGCGCCATTCTTGGAATTCACCATTCGTGACATCCAGAAAATGGTAGAAACTTGGCTATTTTCATTATAATACCTTTTAGTTAGCTACCTTTTTCAATATTGTTTATGCAACATTGGGAGCGCCAGGCAAAGTCTGGTGCGACTTGCTGACTGAAAGGAGTCAGCCGTGATAATTGCTTGTTCATCACGTAGCAGCGGCCCCCTGTGTCAGGGTAACCGACCACAGGAAGCGGGCCGGTCTCCACCGACAGGTGTGGGGCGAAGGAAGTGAACCTTCCAGACTGCGAACGAGTGAGCCCTAACGCGAGTGAACCCGGTTCGGCCTCGTTATGCTTTTGGATGCGGCCAGCCAGCCCAATATGGTGAAGCCTGCTACCTGCAGCGAAGTAACGAGCATGAGCAACTGCAGGGCATCCCGGGGTGCTAGGGGAGGGCGCGCTCGGACAGTCGCATCGAGGAACCTGGGAGACCCGGCGTGGAGATGGTCCTGGCCTCAACGTCGGCCGGGAATAAATAACCGGCAGACGGCCGCGTCGGGAGTCGGAGAGGCCCATAGTAGCGAGGAAACGGGGTAATGCCCGTGGAGCCAAGGGGCCTTGCCTTGGACATGCGGAGTCAGACGAGAGGAGTGCCGCTTGGTCAAGCGACCCATTACGGAACAACTGGAGCTGTGGGAGTCTATCGATGTAGACGTGTGGCAGTCTGCCCACGTGAAGACGATCCGGCTTCCGGAGAAACTCTCTTCTTTGAGACAGAAGCTTTACCACAAGGCGAAGCAGGAGCCGACGTTTCGGTTTTACGCCCTGTATGACCGGATTTATCGGCGTGACGTATTGACCAGTGCCTACCGGATAGCCCGGATCAACAACGGGGCCGGAGGCGTAGACGGGGTAACCTTCGAGACAATCGAGGCAATGGCTGGAGGCGAAGAGGCTTTTGTCAACGAAATTCATGAGAGCCTCAAGAGTAAGCAGTACCGGCCGTCGCCAGTACGGCGGGTGTATATCCCCAAACCCGACGGTCGCCAGCGTCCGCTGGGCATTCCGACGATACGGGATCGGGTGGTGCAGGCCGCTGTACTGCTGATTATTGAGCCAATTTTCGAAGCCGACTTCATGGACTGCTCGTATGGATTCCGTCCGAAGCGTTCGGCGCATGGTGCGCTGTCGGAGGTACGCAAGCACCTGAAACAGGGGCTTACCTCGGTGTATGACGCGGACTTGAAGGGGTACTTCGACTCGATCCCGCACGAGAAGTTGATCAAATGCCTTCAAATGCGGATAATCGACCGTTCGATGCTGAAGCTGATACGCATGTGGCTTAAGGTGCCTATCGAGGAAGACAATGGCCATGGGGGCAAGAAGATGATCCGGAGCGATAAGGGAACGCCGCAAGGCGGTGTGATCTCGCCGCTTCTGGCGAACATCTATCTGCACTGGTTCGAGAAGGTTTTCTATGCAGCCAGTGGCCCGGCAGTTTGGGCCAAGGCCTACCTTGTGCGCTATGCGGACGATTTTATGGTGTTGGCCCGCTATCAGGGTAGACGGTTGACTGGGTTCATCGAGGAAAAGATTGAATCCTGGTTGGGCTTGGAGCTGAACCGAGCGAAAACCAAAGTGGTCAACCTTCGAGACCCTGGGGCCAGCGTTGACTTTTTGGGATACACGTTTAGGTACGACCGCGACCTGATGGGGCGCGGCCACCGGTACCTGAATGTGATGCCGTCCAAAAAGGCGTTGAAGAAACACCGGCAGTCGCTTCGCACAGTGATCAGCCGCCGCCAGAGCTGTGTGCCGATTACCCAGCTTATCGAGACGATCAATCGTCGCCAACGCGGATGGGCCAACTATTTTTCTTTTGGCTACCCGCGTAAAGCGATGCGTGCGATGAATTGGTACGTTCAAGGTCGGTTGATTGGTCATTTGCGCCAACGCAGTCAGCGACCCTTTCGTCTACCGAAAGGGCGAAGCTATTACCGGCACCTGAAGCAACTGGGGCTGATATATTTGTAATAGCATCACGTGCTGGCGTCCTGTGTGTGCGTTTTGGTTAAGTTCAAGGGAAAGCCGGATGCGGGAAATCCGCCTGTCCGGTTTGACGAGGGGGAGGGTTATGCCCTCCCTACTCTACGGTAAACTGAAGGAGATACGCCATAAAACTATGTGAAGTACTCGAAATAACTATTCAGTTGCCTTCTCTGAAATTAATGGCTTGAGAATTAAATCTACTATAAAATC
>PIVW01001494.1 GCA_003353825.1 Chloroflexota bacterium | reverse complement strand
AATAATCCTATGGTCATGATCCGTTGGATCATCCACTCGGTATTCGGTAGGGTCTGTGGTGCTGACTGTAATTTCCTTGGTCCAGCCAGAGGTGGCCCACTCACCCTGGGTTGCAGAGTCAAGCACACCGGATTGGCGGTCTATTGGCTGGTATACATTATTAGTGGCATCGCGGCTGAGGTGCTCATTACTCAATTCAGCCTGTCCCGCAAGAACTTTCATATCCATGATGTAGTCTGAGCGACTGATATAAATTGAGCTGGTCGCCGCCATAGCGATCATATTTAATGCGGCCATCGAACCGGACAGTGAAGGCCCTGACCCCACTGCCATGGCTCGCAACGCAATGAGGGGATGTGCCTGGTTACAGGGCAGGTAATAGGGCATCTGCACATAATAGGGGTAGCCTCTGGTTAAGCGTGGATTGAAGCTCTTCGACCACATCTCTATCGTAATCGGCCTATACGCGTCATACATAATCCAGCAGGGAGGCCCTCCATTCCATCCGGCAAAAAACATCGAGTATTTACCTTCCTCATTGGTCAAATCCTTAATCTCGTGCAGGCTACCGTAGGCGCTTATTATTGCGTCTT
>PIVW01001493.1 GCA_003353825.1 Chloroflexota bacterium | reverse complement strand
GGACGGTGGGTATCGCATGCATACTAAAAATGGCCACGATGTCGGACAGTTCTGCCTGCTGGGGGCGTTCAGCCAATATACCGTGGTACACAAACAATCGGTTTGTGTGATCGACAAGAAGATTCCGCTGGAGGTTGCATGTCTGGTGGGTTGCGGTGTGGTCGGAGGATATGGTGCGGCAGTCAATCGGGCGGGCATTAAACCGGGAAGCAGTGTCCTGGTAATCGGTGCGGGAGGTATCGGTACCAATATCATCCAGGGGGCTGCCTTAGTAAATGCTTCCATGATCATTGCAGCGGACCGCTTTGATCAGAAACTTGAATGGAGCCGATCGTTTGGCGCAACACATACCATTAATACAGCCAAAGAGAACTTGGTTGAAAGAGTCATGGGGCTCACTGATAACATGGGTGTTGATTACGCCTTTGAAGCCATATCCAGACCGGAAACTATAGCCATGGCGTTTGACGCTACCGCCAAACTGGGTAAAGTGGTTGTCGTGGGATTGACACCATCTCATTTCGACTCAATTCCCATCAGTCCGCTGAACCTGGTAGTGACTCAGAAAACATTGATGGGAGCAGTATATGGAA
>PIVW01001492.1 GCA_003353825.1 Chloroflexota bacterium | reverse complement strand
ATTAATACCTTCGCCAATTTCGTTACGGCACCAAAACAGACAATTTGGTGGAAAGAAAGTGTCAAAAACTGATCGTTTTCAAGGCACTCATCCCTATTTTTGTTCGATATCTGCCCTGTTGTGGGGTGAATTTGGTCACGAGTCTGCCACAAAGAGCTTTCTTCAGTTTTGGCGAAGGTATTGTAAATAAGAGGGGCAATAACAATGAATGAAGTCATTCATCCTGATCAGTTAAGAGAAATATTAATACAGTTTGAAGAATTGAACATTGCTAGCGAAGAATTGCAGGATCGCATCAATGCTCCGATTGCCATCGTGGGTCTTTCGTGTCGCTTCCCCGGTGCGCACGACACCGAGGCTTACTGGGAGATGCTGAACAACGGCGTGGATGCGATCAGGGAGGTGCCGTCCGAGCGCTGGGACATCGACGCCTACTATGATCCCGACCCTGATACACCGGGCAAGATGAACACTCGCTGGGGCGGCTTTATCGACGAGATCGACCGCTTCGACCCCCAGTTCTTCGGCATCGCCCCGCGCGAGGCGATCAGCATGGATCCACAACAGCGGCTGTTGTTGGAGATGAGTTGGCA
>PIVW01001491.1 GCA_003353825.1 Chloroflexota bacterium | reverse complement strand
CCTGCCGGATACCTGCCGGCATGGGCATCTGTTTTGCGAAACGGTGGAGCGTATTGCTTTTGCAGCGGTCTTCCTCCGGCCTCCTCCAGCCTATGAGCCATACCAGCGGTGTTGGCATCGGTTTTTGCTTCCACATACGGCCAGTTTAACAGGTTTTGGCGGTTGGCTTTATAGCTCTTCTGTTTCTTCTGTCGCAATTATTGATGATGTGGAGCCTGGCATGTGTTACTAGAGCACCGCCCACCGCCCCCTGATTTCACCAGCGAGCCTTTCATGCCACGCCCTGTTGCGAGCCTGTTCAACAATGCCTCCGTATTGCTCATTCTGACCATGCTTTTCTGGAGCGGAAATGCCGTGGCCATGCGTATTGGCATCGGGCATGTTTCGCCACTGTTGCTGACCGAATTACGCTGGGTAGCCGCCGGTTGCATCCTGGTGCTGGCGGGCCAAGTCCATTTGCGAGCCGACTGGCCCGTGATCTCTGAGAACCTGCCTAAGCTCTTTGCGATGGGAGCGGTGGGGTTTGCTGTGTTCAATTTCTTTATGTATTCAGCGCTGGTCTATACTACGGCGATCAATGTGACGATCATCCA
>PIVW01000732.1 GCA_003353825.1 Chloroflexota bacterium | reverse complement strand
TAATTCCGGCCACTACAGGCCTATTATATATCTATAACTATGGTTCTGGACGTTACCGTAAGTCCCAACGCCGAGTCACGTTGTAGACGGCGTACCCGGGTAGTGCCCACTTCGTAACACCACCCCCTGATCCGTCGTGACCCCGTGTCTTCACGACGTATCAGACACTCCCAATCTGGTCATCAGATGCTGATGCTCGTTCACCGTGTGTCTCCCCTTTGTGAGCAGACCTGCAGGTTGGTCGCTAGTCCCGACCCTTTCAATTCGTACTAGTCCCTTCTCACACAATTCCTGGACGTAATGGTACTTGATCTCTAGGTGCCTGGCCCGCTTCTGCCCCATTCCGGCTATGGCAAGCCTTCTACAGCCATCGTTGTCCTCATACAGTATTGGTGAATCGGTCTTGTGGCCCATCTGTGCCAGCAGATTGACTAGCCCCATAGATGTGACCGCCGCTTCATGTAGACTAATATACTCTGCAGCATTCGGCGAATCCGCCACCGTCGGCTGTAAACGGCTCCTTCAGGTGACTGCTCCCCCTGCTACATGTATCACGTACCCTGTGATGCTCCTTCCTTTCTTCTCGTCTGTTCCGAACCCTGCATCGACGTACGTATTGATACTTGGTGCCCTGTCCGTCTTACTGTATTTGATCCCCACGTTACGCGTCCCGCAGAGGTACCTCAGTAGCCTTTTCATTCTCATTCTGTCCCCGACCGTTGGCTGTTTCATTGCTGCCGCCAGCCTCCCGACGGTGAAGGCGATATCCGGTCTGGTGCAGTTCGACAAGTACATCAGCTGTCCTAGGTTTCTCCTAAATATGGTGACGGCCTCAGGTTCCAGAGCCTCCTGATTTCCCTGGTAGTGTCCATCCCACGGTGTGCTCAGGGACTTTGCGTTCGTGAGCCCGGACTCCTCCAGGATGTCCTCGAGATATGATCGCTGTTCCATCACTATTCCATCGCTGTCCTGATGCACTCCCATGCCCAACATATGCGTTGCCGTCCCAAGTTTCTTCAAGCCATATAGTTTGTGCAACTCGTCTAACTGAGTCTCCGCTCCCTCTCTTCCTCCAGTACTCGTGGCGAGCACATCATCCACATATATGACCAGTAGGTCAGTGAATCCGTTCATCATTCTGTGAAATAAGCAGTGGTCTATGGTCGAGCGTTTTTACTGTAATGATGTTATCGATCCAGTTATCTCCTCGTGCCACTTCCGTCCACTTATTTGGCTGCCATACAGTGCTTTCTTCAGCAGACACACCCTGGTCTCCTGACTTGGTTCTTTCAGACCATGTGGTTGCTCGACGTACATTTTCTCGCCCACCTCCGCGTTCAAATATGCGTTGGGTACATCCGCCTGCAATACGGGTTGTCCTGTGGCCGCCGCTGTGGCGAATAGTAGCCTGACCGTGCACTGTTCCGCCACCGGTGAGTATATCTGCTCTGGTGATCACGTGTAATCACACCTTGATCCGTTCACACACCACCTCGCCTTGTACCTCGCTATGTTGCCATTCTCGTCTTTCTTTACCTTAAAACGCCACAATCCCGGGAGAACCTTCACCCCTGGTGGTCTGGGTACCAACTCCCATGCATCTAACTGTTTTAGTTCACCGATTTCACGCTTCATTGCATCTTCCCATTGCGATATACTTAATGCTTGTCTCCACGACCTTGGAACTGACCAGTCGTTCATGCGGAGCGCCATGCACAATCCTAAGTTAGTGGGCCCCTCGGCATCCCCAGCGACTGAGCCGGGTCCCCCTTCATCATTTTCTGACGAATCTTCGTCTATCTGCTTCCTTAGGGTCTCCATTTCTAGTGCACCCGAGGGCATTTGATTAGGGTTGAACTGCCGTCTGGCCCTGGTGCTCCTGCGAGGATTTCCGAATGCTGGATCCTTTGCTTCGCGGTTCCCATCCTCCTTCCGGCTGGGGTCATCTCTCTCGTTCAGGTCGGGGTCGTCAGTTGGTTGATCTTCCTCTTCACCCTCAGAAGACTCGCTTTTGACATCGTTATCGTCGTGCCTATGACCTTGATTGTCCGTTCCATGAGGTACAAACTCGCTGACTTCACTCACCTCCAATTCATCGATGCCGTATTTGTGGTTACGATTGTTGGGCTCATAAGCCGTCATAATCTGATGTCTGTGCAAAGACCTCTCTTTACCGCGTTCGGTGTTGATTCCTCTTACTTCTTCTAAGAATTTTACAGAGTACGCCTTTCGCAAGTTGTTAGTCCTAGGGTCAAGGATAATCCATTCCGGCGAATTCGTCGAGTATCCCACCATCATTCCATCCCATGCTGTCGGATTCAACTTTCCTCTTCTTTGTGGCTTGGGGATCTGCACGTATGCCTTGCACCCGAAGACTTTCATATTTCTTAGGTTGGGTCTATTTCCTGTACCTGCTTCCAGTGGTGTTATACCCCCTAGGGCCTCACTTGGAG
>PIVW01000731.1 GCA_003353825.1 Chloroflexota bacterium | reverse complement strand
ATACTCCGCGTGAATGCACCGCTCTGCATGATGGCTCATGATGGCACGGGCCAAAAATGCCTCCTTGCCCTGACCCAGCAAATGGAAACCGGATCTGCCGGGGTTTGCGGCCTTTTCGTCCGCCAAATCTTTCGCCCAGGCGGTGTCCTGGGTATCCTTTAGGGCATAAGATACCGGCCGCTCAATATCGGTAGGCAAGCCGGCGCAACCGATAGCCAACAGCTGAAAAATAATGAAGACTGCAAAGATGTATCGGCTGAAAACCTTCATTTTTTATCTCCCCTTAGCCTGAATATTTCACAGGCAATCAAGAATTTTCTGACCTATCAAAAGCTCAATTCAAAACTACAAAAAGGATAGAAGCGTGATCGTCGTCGCTGCCATGACGATCGAAAGGCCGATCCCGGCTTTGACAAAGTCCCTGGTCTCATAGCCACCTGGCCCCATGATCATCAGGTTGCACTGATGGGCGAACGGGAGCACAAAGGCGCAACTGGCGCCGTAAGCCACAGCAAGGAACGCCTTACTGACATCAACGCCACTTGATTCCGCTGCCGCATAGGCAACGGGTGCAAGAATAACTGCAGCTGCGGCGTTGTTCGACGTGGTACTGAGTAAGGCGGAAACGGCAAACAGCACACCAAACACATAGAACGGCCCCAGGCCCATTTCCGCCGGGAACAAGGTTGCCGCCAATTTTCCAGCAACACCGGTCTGAAAGAGTGCATCACCAAGAGGTACCGTACCGATGATCAGAAAGAGAATGCGCAGATCGATTGCTTTTTGAGCACCTCTAAGCGATACGCAGCCGGTAGCAACCATAAGCAGCGCACTGGCAAGACCGCTGACCGCCAGGGGTAACCATCCGAGAACCGGCGGTAATAGGGCTGCCGCCATAAGCAGCAAAGCAACGGGTGCCCGCCGGACATCCTCCTCGGACTGCTTCCGGTCCAGGATAATCAGATCATCACTCTCTTCAAGTTTTCGAATGTTTCGGATAGGGCCGTACACGATCAGGGCGTCACCAAGCTGCAGCGCAGTTTCTCCAACGTCCTTTTCGATAAGTTTCCCCCGTCTTGAGATGGCCATAACTGAAAGACCAAACACACCACGAAAGCTTATGTCAATCAAGGTCCGATCCAGGAAGGTGGAGTGGGGAGAAAGGGAGACTTCAGCTATGTTGATCCCACGCCCCATTAGCTGGTCAACCTCGTCCTCTGTGGAGATCTGGATAGGGATCGACTGTGCTTTGGCCATTTTTTGCGCGTCCTCATCCCTCCCCTCCACGAATAAGATATCACCAGCCTGGATCCTCAGATCCGCCCGGATATCCAGAAATTGCTGCCGAAACCCTTTGGAGCGACCAATCTGGATTACCTCGACCTGATAATTCTTACCAAAGCTTGCCTGTGCTATCGTGGTACCGGCCAGGTGTGATCCCGATGGGATGGTCAGCCTAAAGAGTTTCTTTTCAGATTGGTACCGTTTTAACATTCTGTCTCTGAAATTTTCCTTTCTGGGTGCATCATCAGATCCTGGACGGCCGAGCAGCCGGGTCCCGATCAAAGCCATGTATGCGATGCCGACCACTGAGATGGGGCCCCCGTAGATGGCGAATTCAAACATTCCCAGTGTCTGGCTGCCTCCGCTTAACCGTTCCAGTTCACTGCCGAGAATCAGATTTGGCGTTGTTGAAATCAGGGTGAGGGTACCGCCGAGAATCGCTGCATAGCCCAGCGGCATCATCAGCCGGGAGGTGGATATATTTGCCCTGCGTGACAGCACCAGCACTGCCGGCAGAAAAACCGCAACAGTGGCTGCATTGGACATGATTGCCGACAGGACGCAGGTGGTGACCATGATCAGCAGAACCAGGCTCGACTCGTTCTTGCCGCCAAATCGTTCGAGCAGTCGCCCCATTAACGTGGCCACACCGCTTTCCTTGAGACCGGCTGAAAGCACGAAGATCGCTCCCAGGGCAATCACAGCGTTGTTACCGAACCCTCTGAGAGCCGCTTCCGCCGGAGTAACGGTTCCGGTGACCGCAAGCACCACTGGGATCGATAGGGCAGTGGCCTCAAGCGGTATCAGTTTGGTGATGAATAGAATCATGGCTATGATCAGGGTCGCGATAGCTATCCATGCATGAATGTCCATCCTTGTATATCCTCCATATTTTTGATCAATTTCGTCCCTCTGTCGGCTCCTGATCGAACGACTGAGTGAATGTCATATCACACAGCAATAAAGACAATAATCTGTTTTTAAGATTAAAATCATTAAAAATAAATTTTTGTATAAAGCTGCAACCCTGTGTATTCAAACAGGATTTTTCCATTAAAATCCACCATGGGAAAATCGCTGTTTTCAGCCTCAACATCTACCTCAAGATGCTCAAATCCAAGCCCAAATCCCACATTCTTAAACAGATTATATTCCAATGCCAGCTTTAC
>PIVW01000193.1 GCA_003353825.1 Chloroflexota bacterium | reverse complement strand
TCGACGATCATCCACGGCCAGGTGCATAAAGGCGAGATATGGGTGTCGATAGAGCATGTGGGGGCCGGAATAGCGCATGACATCTCTGACTCTTTCCCGCATTTCGGGTCGATAGCAATGCACTGCACAATTTGCACAGGTAGATTTGTCCTCCTGGAATGGGCATTTCACCAGGCGGAGTGTTGCATAATCGAACAACTCTTGACATTGTACGCAAAGATCCTGCTTTGTGCCATGTTTGCGCTCACAATAGATATGAATCATCGATTCTATGGTCTTGTGTTCGCGTGAAAGGCGGCGCTCTTTGAAATAGATGGTGGTCTCTGTCATGTCTTGCGGCAGCGAGTTTATTTTAGTGTGACTGTAATGTTATGGTTGCAGTTGGTCGAATTCGTGGGGATAATGGCTGACGATTGAAGATGATGCCTTCACTTGACAGGCCACCCTTTGATGTTAGTTCTGATCTCACATTTTCATTTCCAGGATATCGTATGTAACCACGCTAAACCTAGATAAGTATAGCCGGTTCAGTCGGTGGGCACAATGATTTATGTCACATCGGCGCCTTCAGGAACACCTTTCTCATGATCGTTTAAGCATGATCCAGGCGAACGGTGAGATCTGCTGACTGAAGAAGAGTCGCCTGAGGCGTCGGGTCGGTTTGTCTGGATGATAAAGAAGGGTCGGCTGAAACACCTTAAGGTCGGACCAGAGATGGTGGTGGTAATAGGGGCTCATCTCAGGTACATCTAGCTGCTCATAATAACTTCGACTGCGTTCAATGGCTTCATTTTGTGAGGTTTCGTTGTAGAAGGGTGTATCCAAAATATGAATCTCGCCCTCATCTCGCAACGCAGAAAATAGATGGGGAAGTAAGGAACGTACATTTTCAAAATACTGAAGAGACGCCGCCATCACAAAAATATCGACACTGTCATCCGCCAAGATCCCAGCCATAACATCGCCATGAGCAAAGGATAGACCGCCATTCCCAGCAAAGACACGAGCACCCTGTTCCAGCTCCGGTTGATTGATGTCTAGCCCTACCACCTGGCAATGAGCTAACTCCGCCAAACGGTTGCTCATCCAACCATTTCCGCAACCGATATCGGCAACGGTCAAGCGGCGGTCGATACTGGCGATGTGGGCATGCAAACGCTGCGCCGAATCCGCTCGCATGATCCATTCATTGGCGTATACATGGTTGCCAGGCGCCAATGGCAGCTTACGCACGATCTCATCCTCATACAAGCGACCTTCCAACTGCCGCACACGCAGATAGATGGCTTGCTCGGTGGCGTATATGGCGGGAGAACTCAACTGATAGACGCCATTTTGCTTTGGTGTATCTGGTGATGAAAGGAGTGCATGCATAAATGGCAGGATATCCGATGTCAGGCTTCGAACACAAATTAGCCGATAGCGGTTGATTGTTGATTGCTGGTCATCAAAGCAACTGAAGATAGAGTCGTTCCAGTTGTGAAACCGTATGCATCAACGATAACCCCTGTTCGACATGCTGCAGCAATGCCAATCCCCATTGATGTCGCTCAGCGGGATCGCCAAGCAAAAGACAGAGACTGGCCGCCAATGCTACCGGATCCCGCGGTGGAACCACACATGACGGTGGCAAAAATCAGGAAGGATGCCAACGGCGGTGCCCACGGTGGGACAGCCGCACGCTGCCGCCTCCAACGTAACCATGCTCTGGCTCTCGAACCCCGACGATAGCACATGCGCACCGGCGGCACGATAGTAGGCGGGCATCTGCGGATGAAAAACCTCCCCATGAAATGTCACATGAGGGGCGCAAATCAGTGTTCGCACTAAATCGGACAAGGTGTCCAACAAAGGGCCCTGCCCCACAACGTGCAGATGAGCATCAGCTGGACTTTGGCCATTTTCCAAAATCGATTTTTTATCAGATCACAACTACTACATATAGTACTTTATAAAAGGTAACTACTATATATGGACTGCTGTTATGTAAACCTAGTGGGTTTTTGGTGCTTTACTTGACAATAATGACAAAATGGCCAAAGTCGAGATCAGGAAACTGTTTCAGAACCGCTGGTAGAGCTCGTATTAATGTAGCCTGATCTTTCACGGGATAGAGCGAAGCCACATGTAACAGTACAGGCGAACCGGATAGTGTGATGGCCCTGCTGTCATGCATGTTAAATAGGGTTGTATCCACCCCCAAAGGAATGACTTCCAGCCGCTGGACCATGAAATCCGCTTCGAGGATTTTTCGCAGATAGTGAGATCCAACCGTTACTGCGTCCGCCCTAGCTAATGCCCACGCTGATAGACGCCTGCCAATGCGACTGAGTTGTCCTCCATATCAAATGTCAGCGAATCCCACCAACTCTCCACCCATGACTGATGCCACTGTGGGTGTACCCATTCTGCGTCCGGTGTACACGGCCACAGCGCCGGCTTCATCTGTCCAAAATCCGTGAATCACATCAAAGGGTAAATTGTCAGCTTGTAGCCTGATCGCTTGAGCTGCCTTTCGAAGAAGGCCGAACCGACGCATCCCTCGCCTGGTCGCACCGCCAATGGCATGCACTGTAGCACCATGCACCTTGTAGATACTGGCCTGAAGGGGATAGCGCAGGCTGAATAGGTGAACATCATGACGTTGGGCGAGTTCACGCACCAATGATTGCAGCACAGGGATTGCCCAATCATCCTCGTTCGCACTGAATCCCGGCATTATCAGAGCGAGACGCATCAGCAATTCCCGCCATTCAGGATTGGTGGAGTCACCTGGAAAAGCGTGTAGGGCGCAAGTTGCAGAATTTCGGTCGTACAACCGTTTTCCTGCAACCAGGCAAAATTGGTCTCAGGGGTCCGACCTATCCATTGTTCCCTTACATTGCCAGGATCTAACAATAGAAAAAATGTCGCCCCTTCGCCAACTTGCTCTTGTAATGCCGCAGGATCCAAATAAAAGAGTTCTTTCACATCCAAATCGGTATAGTGTTGCAACGTCAGCGTTAGGCCAAAGGCCAGGAGTGTGGCTTCAGGCGCCAGTGCTGACTCAACCTCTTGTGCGACGACCTTACTGTGATTCTGAACCCGAAGGAAGGGATCGATTAAACGGTAAGACCACAATAGCATCCCCACAAGCGAGACTACGACCAAAGTCCCAGTCAAGACACGGACTGCCACGCTCTTGGATTGCCAAAGCTGGCTTATTCCGAAACCGGCCAAAAGGATGACCGGCATCGATATCACCAACCCAAAAAGAAAATTCTGGTAGGGGATGCCCGCCAGAAAAAGATAGAGTACACCAGCCCAACCGATCAAGAGAATTTGGGCGTCCCACAGGCTTCGGCGCCACAGTTGCCAGCAACCCCACAGACTGGCCAGCCCCAACAAAGGGAAAAGGTAGGCGGGATGGCCGGCTGGTTGGAGAAAAAGAGCCCGATCGGCAGTGTGTAGGTGGCCAGGCCGTCGAGCGTTTCGAACTGGCGCCGAAAGAAATTATCCAGACTCCAACTTACTAGCCAGGGATGAAGCAATCCCTCCGGTTTGTCCAAGCTCAACCACAGTTGAGGCAAGAAGATTAACAGTCCCCCAACGACCGGTACGATGGCATGTCTGGCGCTCAGGCGACGCAAACGTATTTGACGGATCATGTAAGCTGCGAAAGCGGGGGCAACGAGGGCGTAAGCCCAGCGCGTAGCTACCGCCAGACCAAAGCAGAGACCGGCTGCAAAAAGCCAAGCATAAGACGAGGTCGCCTGGTAGCTTGAATCAGTGTCAGTAGGGAAGGGTTTACCCAAAACAGCCCGCTGATGTCGGCCATGACAACAACCGACGACAGAAGTGGTTGCCCGGCTATAGCAATCGTCAATCCGGCGATGATACCAGCACCATGCCCACCAACAGGAAAAAGGGAACGTGCGAGCGCATAGGCAAGTGGCGCTAACGCAGCACCTGCTATCAGGTTTGCCATTGGGCAGCATTGGCAGTCTGCCCTAAGACCATCATGAACAGTGCAGACAGCAACGGATATCGGTTGGGCCAGAAAAAACTGGGTGGAGAAGGACCACCGCCCAAGCTCTGAGATATGGCAACAGCCTGCTGATAATATGCAAAGGGATCTTAACCGTAAAGGCCATCGAAATCCCACCAACGTACGACGATAAGGCGAAGCAGAAGCGCCAACAAAAAGAGCAGGGTGGCGGTCATAAAAGGACCGAATCTGATCTTACTGGCTCTACCATATTTCAATGCCACATTGGCGGACTTCGCGTTCCTCACCTCTGACCTCTTGAACGATATGGGTAGAGATTTTCCATCAGCGTGATAGAGGGATGCGTCGCCAACGTGCGGGCGAGCAAATCGCCGCCCCGAAAAAGGAGGGCGTTAAAGATGTCGGGCAAGATGACTAACGAGAGTTCGCCGATAGGCTCGACGGCTAGTCTGCGATAGTGCCTGCTTAGTAATGGCCATTGCAGCAGAAGCCACAAGCGTCCAAGGGTTGGCCGCAAACCTGTCAGACGTGAGGGAGCCCTAAGCTGCACGCTTGAGATTCTGAGCCTATGACTTGTTTAAAAGGCGCTTTTTCTCAAGCGATAGTTCAATCAGAATGAAGTAGTCTAGGGGATAGAGATAATCTTCGCCACTCTCATCGATGATGCGAATATCCTCATTCTCAACTGCGTCGGCATCGGGTACTACTTGATATATCCTGTGCAATTCCAATGACGCAGAATAATCTGCATTCTGTACGCAGATGGCAAATTGAGTCTCATTTGTGGTCGAGAATTTCGAGGTATTGGTCGACATATCGCTGACAATCTCAAAGTTCATCCGCTAGATATTAGCTATTCTGGCAACTCAACTACTACAACACCAGCAGCAACTTCGGCCTGCAAGGCAGCGATCTCACTACGAACACGCTCGACGATCTCGGCGGTTGGCACCAGATCTCGCTCTTTTTCGGAACGACGTTTGAGTTCGACGCCACCCTTTTTTAGGGAACGGCCCCCCACCGTGACACGCAGGGGAACGCCAATGAGATCGGCGTCGTTGAACTTCACACCAGGTGCAAGGTTCCGGTCATCGTAGAGCACTTCCACACCAGCCGCTTCCAGATCCGCCACCATGGCTTCGGCGAATTCGAATCCGCCTTTAAGTGCGACCACGTGCACCTGATAAGGTGCGATCGATATAGGCCAGATCAAGCCGTAGTCGTCGTTATATTCCTCTGCCACGCAAGCGAGTAGCCGACCGCTGCCGATGCCGTACGAGCCCATGATCACAGGCTGGGCCTTGCCATTTTTGTCGAGGAATGTGGCGTTCATGTCGGCGCTATAGCGTGTGCCCAATTTAAAGATATTACCCACCTCGACACCACGGGATGTGCGTAGCGGTTGGCCGCAGACCGAACAAGCATATCCATCTTCAACAGACACGATATCGGTAACTATCTCAGCCGTGTAATCTCGGCCGTAATTCACATTGAGCAGATGGTATCCATCTTCGTTAGCGCCGGCCACAAGATTAGGCACGGCCTGGATCAGATCATCGACTACGATCAGGGTGCCTTGTTTGACGCCAACTGGAGAACCATAGCCGGGTGAAGCACCAATAGCCCGGATCTCATCCTCTATAGCGGGGCGCAGGGCTTTCGCTCCTACGGCATTGGTGAGCTTGGTTTCGTTAAGTTCCATGTCGCCACGAACCACGGCGAAGATGAATTTCTCGACATCCTGTTCGTCTTCCGAGATTGTTGCAACCATGAACACCGCTTTTGCAGTCTGCGTTTCAGGGATGTCCAGGAATTCAGCCAGGGCGGCGATGGTATTGACAGCAGGCGTCTCCACTTTTTCCAACGCCAACATCTCCTCATCTTCGACAACGGCTGATTTCTGGAATGTCGCTACCTGACGGTTGGCCGTATAGCCACAGTTATCACATAGAACCAAGGTGTCCTCGCCAATTGGCGTCAGATACATAAATTCGTGGGCTTGTTTTCCCCCCATCATGCCTACATCTGATTCCACGGCAATGGTTGGCAGCGCGCAGCGACTGAATATCTTGAAATAGGATCGATAATGGTCCCGGTACTGTGCATCCAAACCTTCCCAATCGGCATCCAGAGTGTAGCTATCTTTCATGGTGAATTCACGTACACGGATGAGACCTCCGCGCGAGCGTACTTCATCACGCCATTTGGTCTGGATATGATAGACCATGGCCGGAAGTTGGCGGTAGGAATGGATGACATTCCGTACCAGATCGGTCACAACTTCTTCGTGCGTCATGGCCAGCACCATATCACGGCCACCGGCATCCTTGAAGCGCCCCATTTCGGAGCCAACCCCATACCAGCGCCCGGTTTCCTTCCAGTTTTCGGCAGGATGCACGACCGGCATGGTCATTTCTTGACCACCAATGGCGTTCATCTCCTCGCGCATAATGTCTTCGATTTTAGTCAGCGAACGCTTTGCCAGGGGCAGATAACTGAAAATGCCGGAGCCAAGCTGGCGGATGAATCCTGCACGCAACAGGAGTTTATGGCTGGTTAATTCCGCCTCGGCCGGTGCTTCACGCAGCGTCTGGGCGAAAAGGTGACTCATTCGCATCGGGATAACCTCTGGAATTATGAATCATAAATCGTGATTTGGTGATGATTTTGCCTGGAGGTACAAGTGTTTCACGAGGGAGGATGATAAATTCACCAATCACATGGTAAAATAAATTGCATTAGGTGGGATTCTAGCACAAAGGACGCGAACAGAGTAGGCGATGAACCTGTGTTTGATTTGCCGTCGCATGTTGTATCCGCAATAATAGCTATGGATACTGTGTCCATATTATCATTACCGTACGCGTAAGTAGCCCTCTGCTGTGGGTGTTCCTATGACAGATGTGATTTCATCTCAAACCAATAGAGAATCCGTACTTCACGTATCATCCTCTGCTCTCATCGCCGGTGCTGTGGCCGAAGTCGATCCTGCTCAAATTGATTTATCGCGGTGGCTAACACCTGCACAGCGGTTTGCGCAAATGCTATCGATGATCGAACTCGTAGAAAACATCGCTGCCTGTCGCCTTCGCAAACGACGACCTGAACTTGACGAGATTGAATCGCTGCGTATTGTAAGGACCCAGCATGTCAGATTCTGAACAGGTCACATTCAGCGCTTTCGCACGTCTCGTGCTCGATGCCCTCGAGAACGCAGAAATCACCTGTTTGATTGGAGGAGCTGTGGCCCTCGCAGCCTGGGGAGAAGCAAGGACCACCACTTCGCCATTAGCCAGCAACCCAAACACATCCGTGACATCGCCAGTATCGTCCTCAGCCAGGGCGAAGCGCTTGACCTGGAATATATCGATGGTTGGGCGCGGCAGCTTGGCATAACAGATACGTGGCATGAGTTGCAGGTCAGAATCAGCGAACTTTAACGATTTTCAGGGCACGAAGTCAGTAACCATTCCACATTTTTATAGATCAAAGAGGAGCACGACGCATGTCAGTTGAACCAACTGCTGAACAGGTGCAAATCAAAAGACGGCGCAAGCGGGCGGAGGAAGAGATCGCCAAAGTCGCCAACAAAGGCCGCCACCCGGTCTACAGCTCGTTCGAGATCACCTCATTGTCCGGGCGCGTCTACCAGGTACAAATTCGTTCGCTGAACGAACGTCTGAACAGCTGCACCTGCCCCGATTACCTGACCAACTTACTCGGTACCTGCAAGCATATCGAAGGGACTCTGTTACATTTGCATAACGCTGTGGGTGATGAACCCTGGAATCGCTACGCTACTGAAGCGACGCCAGTTACTCAAATCTACCTACACAGAGCGGAACGCACCACGGTGCGGGTATCATTGCCCTTGCCCGCCACCGGAAAACTGCGAGAAGTGCTCTTGCGCTATTTCGACGCCGCAGGCATCCTCACCGGCGCGCCCGTACCGGCCCTGACCGCCTTGTTGCAGGAGATCGCCGATCTTCATACCCGTTCACGCGCCCATCTCAGCCTGTCGCAGGAGGTGCACCAATACCTGTCGCAATTGCAGGACCTGGATGCCATCGATCGGCAGAAGATCTGGTTCATGGACCAAGTTTCGTCAGGCGCCCGTTCGCTAGACGTGATCTCGACTCAACTCTATGGCTACCAGGAGCTGGGAGCGATGCACCTGGCCTTTGGCCGCCGTACGATGTTGGCCGACGATATGGGGCTGGGCAAAACAGTTCAAGCCATTGCCGCCGCCAGCCTGCTGCAACAATTGCGCGATATCCAGCGCGTAATTGTTGTCTGTCCAGCCTCGCTCAAGCACCAATGGGCGCGTGAAATCCGCCGCTTCACTTCACTGCCCGTGCAGGTGATACAGGGGAATGTGAAAGCGCGGCGCCAGCTTTACCGTCAACCTGCCTTTTTCAATATCATTAATTATGAATTGGTGCGACGGGATGTAAGCGAACTGCAAGCCATGCGGCCCGATCTGATTATTTTGGATGAAGCCCAACGCATCAAGAACTGGCGCACCAAAACTGCAGACGCCGTCAAACAACTGCGCAGTCCCTACGCCTTTGTGCTCACCGGCACACCTCTGGAAAACCGTTTGGACGAACTCTACAGCGTTTTCCAGTTCCTTGACCCACGTATCCTTGGGCCTCTTTGGAAGTTCAACGAGCAATACTTCCAACTAGAAAAAAAAAGCAGCGGCGCCTACAAAGTGCTGGGTTACAAAAACCTCGACCTGCTGCGGGACCGTATCTCGCCCTATGTCATGCGCCGCATACGCCACGAAGTACTCACCGATCTGCCGGCCCGCACCGATAATAACTTCTTTGTGGAGATGACTCGTGAACAGTGGCAGGCCTATGATGAGTACCGCCAAACCCTCGCCCGCCTGCTGGCCACTTCACGCCGTCGCCCGCTTACACCCAAAGAATCGAATATCATGCTGATGGCATTGGTGAAGATGCGGCTGATCAGCAACGCCTTGGCCTTGCACGATCCCGAACTCAGCGAGAAAGATAGAGAGCGTACTTCTCCCAAGCTGCGTGAATTAGCAAAAATCCTGGAAGATGAACTGGCCCCCAATAGCAACAAAGCGATTATCTTCAGCCAGTGGGCAAAAATGCTCGATCTGACCGAACCGGTATTGGCAAGATTGAATCTTGGGGCGGTGAAGCTCACTGGCCAAGTGCCTACCCACAAACGTGGTGAACTCATGGAGCGCTTCTTCGAGGACCCTGATTGCCGGATATTTCTCTCCACTGATGCCGGTGGCGTGGGCCTAAATCTACAGGCCGCCAGTCTCGTCATCAACCTGGATCTACCTTGGAATCCGGCGGTGCTGGAACAGCGCATCGCCCGCGCTCACCGCCACGGCCAACCCCAATCAGTGCAGGTGATCAACCTCATTGCCCAGAATACAATCGAAGAGCGTATTCTCGACACACTGGCACGCAAACGGGACGTATTCCAGGGCGTGTTTGGCGATGCTGCCGGTCCCAGCGAGATCAGTTTCGCTGATACTGGCCAATCCCTGCTGAAACAACTGGACGAGATGTTAGAGCCCTCCTCCGAGGTGAAGCCCATACTGGAGCTGGAACCAAGCGTGGAACCTGATGCCCAACCGCAGGAAATCACTCCACCCCTTCCCAAACCGACCCTGCGAGGATTCGCCGACCTGCTCGTGGGTCGTTATCCCGGCCGGGTACTGCTTGTGCGAACGGCGCCTCAATGGCCCGGACAACCTGGCAATGGTGAGGCGAGCGCGCTAGTAGTGGTGGACAAAGATCCGGCCGGGTTACGCGGCGGCGTCGAGAAAATAATGGCCGAATATTACGCGCCCGCCGATATGGCGCCTCCTGCCCTGCTCCTGATGGAGAACGAGAGCTACCGGGCATTCGAAGCAATGCTTGCCCCGGCCATGGCCCAGGCCCCGGCCGAAGCGGATGTCTACCGTGCAGCGGCGATGCCCGCGCCCGCCGGACCGAGCGGCCGAGAGATGTTGGAAAAACGGCTGAGATTGGCGCGCAAGGGTTTTGATCAGGGCAACAATCGGCTCACTCTGGCGAATGTGGTGCTGGCTGGTGGGTTTCCGGAAGAAGTTTTGCGACCTGTACGCCAGGCTC
>PIVW01001490.1 GCA_003353825.1 Chloroflexota bacterium | reverse complement strand
AACTGCTTGAGTATATGACGAACGCGGTCGGGCGGTGAACGAAAGCAAAACCATAGACAGCCTCACCTATACAACTGCTTACACCTATGACGACGCTGAGCGGGTGCAGACCATGACCTACCCGGACGGAGAGGTACTGACCTACGGGTACAACGCCCAGGGTTTGCCAGATAGCCTGACAGGAAAGGTGACCTATGTGCAAAGCACCACCTACGACGAAGCGGGTCGGGTCGACATTCTCACCCTGGGCCAAGGCAAAATCGACCACAATTACTATGGTTGGACAGAGACAGGCTCGTGGCCGCTGGATATCAGCAAATCGACCAAGGGCGGGGCATTGAGTAACATCAAAGTCACCAAGGGGACGCCGGAACTGCTCGACCTCCACTACTTCTACGATGTGGTGGGAAATATCGAGCACATCAACGATTGGCAACCAGAAAAAAATGGAGCGCCCAAGAGTACAGCTATGATGCTCTAGATCGATTGACGACCGCGCGGGCAAACAGCAACTTTGTGGGCGGATATAGCCAGGAAACGTATGGCTATGCCCCGAACGGAAACATGACGAGCAAGAGCGGCGTCGGCTCCTACA
>PIVW01000730.1 GCA_003353825.1 Chloroflexota bacterium | reverse complement strand
CTGTTACACTTCGTACAATGATATGTGATAACATTCTGAATCATAATGGTACTCCGCTCGATTGCTTTTAACGCAGAATATCAATTGGAACATTTTCAGTCAATATGTAACCACTACCTTGAAGAGCTTGATGGAACGAAAGTTCCAGTCTTCCTGATGCCAGCAGATCCAGCTGTGACTCGACGGGCATTGGCGGAAGGCATCATTACACTCAAGGATGTCGAAAAAGCACGTAAATATGAGCAAAAAATGCGTAAATTAGAGCAAGGAATACGATACACTTCCGACTACTCTGATTGGAACTTTGTTTGTTCAAATCTGGCAGTTTTACGAGGATCAGGTCGTAATGCTGGCAATGATTTCTGGAAAGATTACGAACAACCAAAGGACACAGTCGTTGGGTATTGCGTGACAGCCTTTTTCTATACTTGGGCTAAAGCAAAGGGTGGGCAACGGCCAAGTAGTTTCCTTGTTAAGCCCTATTTCGGAGATAGTTTGTTTAGACGAAGGGTCATCATTGGTATGAGCGGAATGCCCGATTACTTTGCCCACGCCCAAGCTGCTTTGATACTCAAATAGCCAGCTTCAAATGCTTGTAGTGGCGTAATAGCCACGCAACATTGGCGCTGTGGAAGGCACCATCTACAGCGCCAATACTTTGTACATTTATGTATTTGGCCGTAGCACTATCTGACAGCCAATGTAAATATCTTAGTTTACACATGATTCATGAAGCAAACTGGAGAGAAAACTAATTCTATGAGTAAGCGCCTAATTGGAAATAAACGCATATCTTGTCTGCAGTTTTCATTATTATCTGTAGCTCTGTTGTCTTTGACTATCTTAGGCACTATTTTTATCTTTATGTTCATTGGCTTTTCCTCAGATGGGGGGGTCCAAATAACTCACCCGAACTTAAGAGAGTGGGTAGAATTAGATTTATTCACACCCTACATTCTTTATCCTGAACCAGAAGGTCAGGAACTTGTTATGGGACCATCTCTCACTTCTTCATCTTACCTGTCGAGCCTTTTTCCTCCGCAATTTACCGAAAATCCTGTTCGTGCCGAATTGTACTACTCAGGACCGTTTACTGCTGATGGTTCAGAACCTGCATACTCCTTATATGTGAGCAATGGGCCGATGCCCGACCATGTGTTGAAGCCACGGTTCGATATTCCAGACGAGGATGTTACCGAAACACACACTACACTCGTCATCGAAGGCAATGAACAGAAAATAAAAATCAGGCTTAGCCGAAAACGACCAGGGGAAGGAATGGCTATTATCGAAATTGACGGAACACATGTGGTTTACCATTGGTCTGGTGTGGGTCAGAATATTGCCCTAGAAGTGTTAACGGAGCATTTGGTGTCCGTTCAGCAGGATGACATAGAAATCATTAGTGAGTTTGATCGATTACAAAAAGATAGGCGTCGTTCTCGTTCTGCTGAGGCGACTTTGACCGCCGTTCCTTGATTGGGCAATGTGGATTGAGGATATGACGTAAATGCGGTATATATTTCGTCTGTTGATGGCGTCACACGTTGGTTTTTCTGCCACGAATGTCAGTCCACATTTTCGTGTCAGTTCATGCAATTTGTGGCTGAAGTATGAGAACCGAAAGGCCGTGACATCCGGCTGATTTTCGACAATGTAAATCTTTGAACTCAGACACTTGCTGCTGGTTCCTCGATTTCGACAATTCCGGCAACCACCGCTGGGACGGCTTCAGCCTGAGCACGCAAACGGGCGAGTTGATCGAGGCCGAGCGTGAATTCGATGCCCTGCCGGCGGAGCGGCCATGAGCGCGCCTATTCGTGTCCTGCTGATCGACGATCATCCGGCCTATCTGCATGAAGCGCATCGGCTGGGCGCTGCGAGTCATTTTTTGAAAGCACTCGCTCTGGACGTGGTTCTGGAAGGCGTGCGTCAGGCTGCACGAGGGCAGACCGTGTGGACGTTAGACCAACTGGCACGCATCCGCGCCTGGAAAGAGCAAGTCAAATTCAGGTGGGATGCGTTGACCGGCCGGGAGCGGGACGTGCTGCGGGCGCTGGCGCAGGGCAAGAGCAACCGTATAATCTCGGCTGAGCTGCACATCGGCGAGCGCACGGTGGAATTTCACGTGGGTAATATCTTGGGCAAGTTGGGCGTCGGCTCGCGCTCGGAAGTGGCGGTATGGGTGCGGGATGCGGGCATGGGACGCTTTACCCTCTAACCTGCAGGAGTCCACAGGTGAAATACTGTGGAAATTACGGATGACAAGAGAGAGGATGTTCTATTATAATGCTCATGAAACTCAAGTTTTCTTCCCAAATTTCTCTCAAGGAGCAACTATCATGCGTAGAATTGGTATTGTCTTGCTGTCAACATTGTTGGTAACCCTGGCATTTGCAGGGATTGCGCTGGCCGATGGTCCGCCTGTCACTAGATATGATGATCTTCTCCCCGAAC
>PIVW01001488.1 GCA_003353825.1 Chloroflexota bacterium | reverse complement strand
CATCTCTTTCGCCTGCCAGTAGATGATGCAAGCCATGATAAGGGTCAAGCAACTACTGGTATTTGAGGTAACAGCGAGTTCCCTACCGTATATCTACGCGCTAATATGGGAGATACCCATTTTGCTCCCAAAATCCCGTTCTCGTCCGCTGAGTAACTCCCTTAGTGCACCTTTTCGGGGGGATATGCAAAAAACCCCAGAATGCAGCACTTGCTCCTAACACTCTCTGCCCTGTCGACGGTCGTTCGTGATGGCCGCTCGAGTTGCACTCCTGCAGTTGCTCTACCCTTGTCACTTCGCGGGCGATAATGTACCAGGCGTTCGCGTCCATAGTGTACCACCCAAGTGGTGAAATGCCTGCCCCCCTTGAAGCATCCACAGGTTGAGTCCGAGAGCGAAAATGGTGAGAATCGCATAGAGATGACGCCTAGGCGTGTGAAGCGAACGATATTGGCGGCCACCTTTCCGGGCAATGCCTCGATTGTCCCTTCTCCTTCCCGATTCTGACGATGCTGATGCCTTCCAGCGCATTGTCGCCCGCCATTGGCGTCTGCAACAGATGCTCATCAATGGCCACAAGCAATGGCGCAGCATC
>PIVW01001487.1 GCA_003353825.1 Chloroflexota bacterium | reverse complement strand
CCGAGATGCAGGATATTGATACGTTTCGGAGTGCCGGATGGGATTTTGTCGGTGAGATCGCCGATGGCACCAGCGACTATTGGCAGGCATCACCCGGTGATTATCCCCGTTTACGCATCCAACCCGACGAAATCCCGGTTATGCCGGAGGGACTTGGAACGGTGGAGGAACCCTATCTGGTCCGAGATGCCCGCGACCTAGGCACGGTGTGGTTCGAGCCCTTGGCCCACTATCGTTTGGATGCATCCCTGGATCTATCGGGAATCACGTGGTCTCAGGCTGTTGTGCCCTGGTTTGGCGGGATCTTCGATGGCAATGGCCATGCGATCAGCAATCTCCGCATCCAGGGTGGCTCGCATCTGGGTTTGTTCGGACATTTGATTGGAGGCGAGATCTTAAACTTGGGGTTGGAAGCGGTAGATGTCAATGGAACCATGTATGTCGGCGGCCTCGTGGGCTACACCAACAAAGGCAGTATCACCGCATGCTACAGCACTGGCAATGTTACAGGAGAGGGGTCTGTCGGCGGCCTCGTGGGCTGGAGCAGAGCCAGTATCGCCTCGTGCTACAGCACCAGCAACGTGACAGGAGGTCG
>PIVW01000729.1 GCA_003353825.1 Chloroflexota bacterium | reverse complement strand
CAGGGGTATATTTACATCACTTGCTATGCTGATGATATTTGCAACAAGCGATGGGATTAAAGTTAAAATAATTGCTGTCTGAATATCGGTGATAAGTGCCAACAAGGGTGTTGCCACGAGAGGAAAGCCAAAGCCGATACTTCCATGCACAAAGGCGGCAAAGAGTACTATAACTGCTGTAGCAAGTAATACCTCAAAGCTAAATTCCATCACAACAATCGCCTGGGCAGCTAAGAGTCATTTAGGATTAACGACAGGGCTCTATTCTTTAGCCAGCTTTTGACTCTGAAAAGGTGTCCACATCAAACCGGCACGAACATCAATGTTAAAGTCTTCGCGAAAGAGCGGACTGTCATCATTGGCGGCTCCGCCAAGATAATTCAGTTTGACTGCGCCGAACATGGTTACAGTATCATTTATCTTTTTCATCAGGCCGATTTGCGATTCGCTACCGAGATACCCGCCCCGGGCATCAAAAGCTGCCCGCTGGGCCGTGGCATAGCCTGGTGCAACTTCGTAAAAATAATCCATCAATCCTTGGGTGGCAAAAATCGGCCCGGCACTCAGCTTGACCCGAGTGCCGGTGCCCTGAAAATCATCTTGCTGCCAGGCAAGAGACGGAGTGGCTACCACCCCTTCACTTGAAAGAGATGAAAAATCCGTGCTGAAAACTACGCGAACTGGCAGTTCCAACTCTACTTTTCCATTCATCACATTGTTGCTCAGCAAGACCTGCAGCCTGGGCCCAATCTCAAAGAGGTAATCATGACAATAGCATCGAAATTGGAAAACTATCTTCAACAGCGGGAGGTTGAGTACCAAATGGTGGCTCATCCGCACAGTGAATACAGCATGGAGACTGCCGCAAAGGCCCATGTTCACGGTGATGCCTTGGCCAAGGGGGTGCTGGTAAAGGATGACGACGGCTACCTTTTGGTGGTTTTGCCTGCCGACTACCACATTGAACTTGAATCCCTGCACAACTTACTGGGGCAGGAGGTTGCGATGGTGGGTGAAGCTACCCTGGAGGAGATCTTTAGTGACTGTGAACTGGGAGCGGTGCCGCCCATCGGTATGGCCTACGGGATAAAAACAATATGGGACCCGAAATCCAGCCTTGGCAAACAGGATGAAATCTTCTTTGAAGCGGGTGATCACCAGAGTCTGGTGCAGATGAGTGGTGTGCAGTTTCACGAGTTGATGGCACCGGCCGAGCGCGGTGAGTTCAGTCACCACGTCTGACCGGCACTTTTCTTTGCAGTGATAAAGATCATATTTCGCTGGGTGATGTTGCATCGATCGGTTGAGGTCACCTTCCAAAGGAGACGCTCATTCGCGCCAATTGAGCTTCTCAGAACGGCCAACAGCAGACCCCCAACCCACGCGGAAGACAACCTGGAATAGCAACCGTAATACGGGGGTTTGACAGTGACGCCCGATTATAAGGAGCAGACCCACAAACTAACTAGTTGCTTTTTAACTCACCCACCAATAATGCATAAGCCGCGTGGCAGTTTAAGGATTCTGTGTCGCATCCTGCCAAGATACCTAGTAGTCTTTAAATTCCTTGTCCACTGAATACGTCAGGACAACATGAACGCCTCACAGGTTGTCATTCTGGTATTGTTAGTCGTCATTGCCAACGTGGCGCCGGTGGTCATCAGCCTGCTGATGGGACATCGCTGGAACGCTCCACTCGATGTCGGTCTCAGGTTACCTGACCAGCGTCCCGTGCTGGGCCCATCCAAGACAATCCGTGGTGTGCTTACCTCTGTGCTGGCAACTGCGTTGCTTGCGCCCTTGTTCGGATTTTCGCCAGTTACTGGCGCAGAATTCGCCTGCTTGGCGATGTTGGGAGATATCTGTTCCAGTTTTATAAAGCGGCGGCTTGGAATTGCCTCCAGCCATTCCGTACCACTGATCGATCAATTACCGGAATCCTTGCTACCACTCTGGTTCATGCAACCGATAGTGGGTGGAACTACAACAGAAATACTGGTCGCGGCTGCAATCTTTACCCTTATCGACCTGGTCTTGTTCGGGTTGTACGGATCAGGTCAGGCGCATTGAAGATGGTGCAGGGTTATCTCCGGTGGACAGTTGATCCTGACATCGACTATGGAAGCACCGGATCCGGCCGAGGTATATCCCATCATCCCCCGATAGTTCCACGCGCCTCTACAAAATGCCCGCGGACAGCGCGCATTGCACATCAACGGAATACCACCAGGCAAACAAATCTGACCCGCATGCGTATGACCACAGAGCAGAACATTGAAATCAGCATGCGAGGCATTCCGGTAAATCTCGGGTGAATGCGCCAGCAGGATCGAAACCGCATCGTTGGGTATGGGATCCGCCGCTTTCTCCAGATTATCGGCGCGATAGTAATGCGGATCATCGATACCCGCCAGGTAGATCGTATCACCACCACGTTGCAGGGCCACCTGTTCGTTCAG
>PIVW01000728.1 GCA_003353825.1 Chloroflexota bacterium | reverse complement strand
CAGGTGGCAAGTGGCAGGTGGCAGGTGGCAGGTGGTAGGCGGCAGGTGGCAAGTGGTAGGCGGCAGGTGGCAGGTGGCAGGCGGCAGGTGGCAGGTGGTAGGCGGCAGGTTCAACCTTGTATGCAGATTCACTCGCACCTGCGACCTGCTTCTTGCTACCTGCCCCAACGGGGCCTCATTTTCCCAGCGCAGTCTGGGAACAATTGCTAGATGCTTTATTTATTGTATGTCATAATTGTTCGAGGTTAATTTCATAAATATGTGTTAGGCAAGCGCATGTTGCACATCGACTGAGGAACGAACTTCCCCCGCCAACCCCCCTCCACAAAATGCAAAACCCACCCCTCTTGTGTACAATAAACCCCCACCGCCTCCCACCCGCACGAGGAACCCACCATGTCCCAATGCCCAACTTGCCACAAAGAGATCAAGGACGCCCCCTTCTGCAGCAACTGCGGCACAAAAGCCCCTGACCGCACCTCACCCGAAAACAAAGTCAACATCCGCAGCCCTGAAGCCCGCGCCAACGCCCAGGTCAGTCAGAGCTTCTACATGCCCGGCAGCGAACCAACGACCCCACCCAGCTACTACAAATGCCCACAATGCGGCCGCCGCAAAAAAGAACATGAGATCTTCGATTGCATGGGCGAATGCGGACGCCAACACCTCTGCCTGCGCCACGAAGATGAAGAATACGAGGTCTGTAACCGTTGCGCCAACGCCTTACGCCAATCTGACAAAAAGCAAACAGCCCGGTGGACAAAGCTGGAGACAGAGCTGGCGACCCACCAACAGCGAGTGGAGGAAGCGAAAACCAGACTGGCTGCACTCGAGAAAGACAACCGCGCACTGGAAAAAGAGCTTAACCGGGCCCGCGCAGCTTTGAGCAAAGCAGAACAACGCCTGCAGACGCAAGAAAAAGAACTGGCGCAATGGAAAAAACGGGCGCAAAGCGCCGAAGCAGAACTGGCCGAGATCAGACAAAAACAGCAGGAACAAGAAACAGCGCGAAAACGGGCAGCGGACAAAAGAAAACAGCAACCCAAGTGGCAACAGATCGGCATCGACATGATCAAAATACCGGCTGGTGATTTCTTGTATGGCGACGACAACGAGAAAATGTACCTGGGAGATTACCACCTGGCCAAGACGCCGGTGACCAACACTCAGTACAACGCTTTCGCCGATGCTACAGGGCACACGAAACCGAGCCATTGGCAGGGAGGTGACATCCCCAAAGGCAAAGAAAACCACCCGGTGGTCAAGGTAAGCTGGAAGGATGCCCAGGCCTTTTGCCACTGGACAGGGCTGCGCTTGCCCACCGAGCAGGAATGGGAGAAAGGGGCCAGAGGTACTGATGGCAGAGCCTACCCATGGGGTGACCAAGACCCGTATGATGCCAGTTTGTGCAACTTCGACAGTATTATTGACGCCACTACGCCCGTGGACCGTTATAGCGGCGGCGCCAGCCCCTACGGTCTGCTTGACATGGCGGGCAATGTTTGGGAGTGGTGCAAAGACTGGTGTGATAGTGATAAGGATTATCGCGTGCTGCGGGGCGGCTCGTGGGGCGCCAGTCGGACCGGCGTGCGCTCCGCCGCCCGGTACGACCTCACGCCCGATGGCCGTGTCAACAGCATCGGGTTTCCGTTGCGCCCTCTCGTAGTTTTGCTGAAATGCTGGGTTCTGGTTTTCTGAGATTCTGAACCGGGGGAGGGCGACTCTGCGAGTCGCTCAAAGGGGGTGTCCCCCTTTGGTCGCCGAAGGCGACGCTCCGATCGTAAACGTCGATTTAGACCGTTTTTCCGATTATCATGCAAAAGCATCTTCTCAATAACTCGGGGGAACAAACTCGTCCACTAAGGCATGTCCTGAGCGTAGCCGAAGGGTGGACGTTCGGCAAAAGTTCGCAGAACTCCGCCCCAGAGTCCGAATTCATTCGGCAAGTACCGCGAAATATTGAGTCGATACATGCAAAGACTTAATGAATGAATTCAATCCTGAGGCCCTATGGCCGAAAGTCGACCTACGTCGACCGGTTCTCGCGTAGGCGCTCCGATCGAAATCGCCGTTTCTACGCCGTTCTCTCTTCATAGCCCAATCCATGAAACGTTACCATCACCTCTGGCCTGAGATCACCTCCTTCGACAACCTCTTGTCAGCCTTTCGCAAAGCCGCCAAAGGCAAACGCAGCAAGCCCTCAGTGGCCAGTTTCGAATACGATCTGGAACCCAATCTCCTTTGTCTCCAAACCGAACTTCGTGACGGCAGCTACCAGCCCGGTTCCTACACCAACTTCACCATCCACGAACCCAAGCGCCGGCTCATTTCTGCCGCACCCTTCAAAGACAGGTAGTGGTTACATATTGACTGAAAATGTTCCAATTGATATTCTGCGTTAAAAGCAATCGAGCGGAGTACCATTATGATTCAGAATGTTATCACATATCATTGTACGAAGTGTAAC
>PIVW01000192.1 GCA_003353825.1 Chloroflexota bacterium | reverse complement strand
GCGCTGCCACGAACTACGGCCAATATGCGGTCGCCATCTCGTTCGGCGTCACTCAGGCGTTTGATCACCACCACCCCACAGCCTTCGCCACGCACATAGCCGTCGGCTGCCGCGTCAAAGGTCTTGCAACGGCCATCCGGGGCCATGAAGTGCCCTTTGGAGAAGTAGATCATGGTCTCCGGATTGAGGATAGCGTTGACGCCGCCCACAAGGGCCACATCACAGGCGCCGTTACGCAAACCCATACAGGCCTGATTGAGCGCCACCAACGAGGAGGAACAGGCTGTGTCGACCGCTATGCTCGGACCCTGAAAGCCAAATGCGTAGCTGATGCGACCGGCAGCAGCGCTAAACCACGTCCCCGTGCCCATGTAGGCATCGATGTCCCCCCCGCCACCCGCCGCCACAAGGTGGTTGTAGTCGTTGATGCTCAAGCCAAAGTAGACGCCCGTATTACTGCCATGTAGTGTCTGTGCGCTCAATCCCGCCTGCTCCAGCGCCTGCCAGCTCATCTCTAACAACAGCCGCTGCTGGGGGTCAAGGCTGATCGCTTCCCGCGGGGCGATGCCAAAAAACCCCGGGTCGAAACGGTCGATGCCCTCGATGAAGCCGCCCCAACGGGTTGCCATCTTGCCGGGCGTATCGGGATCGGGATCATAAAAGGCGTCGATGTCCCAGCGCTCGGATGGTATCTCCGTGATGGCATCGACGCCCTCGCTCAGCAACTGCCAGTAAGCCTCGGCATCTGGCGCACCAGGAAAGCGGCAAGCCAGGCCCACGATGGCGATGGGAGCGTGCATCTGCTCCTCTACACTTGCCAGTTCAGAAGATAGCTTCCTGATCTGGACCAGCGCTCGTTTGACGGTTGAGTTTTCTTCTTGTTTCTGCATTATCTTTATCCGTTGTTTGCTTCCAGATAGGCCAATTCTTGGATGAGCATTGCTTCCGCTGCCTCATCGCTAACGTCTTGTAGTTCTGTGTGGGGATCGGGTGTAGCTTCGTCTGCAGGAGCAGGAGCAGATGGAGCAGTTTGCACACCCAGTTCCGCCAGCAAATGTTTTGCCAATACATCGACTCTGGGATAGTCCAGGGCCACGGTATTTGTGAGCGTCATTTGCTCACCCAAGGCACGTTGCAGGTGATTTTTCAGTTCTACGGCCATCAACGAATCCATACCCAGATCCATAAATCCTACTGCTGGATCGGGCAATGCCGGCAGTGTCAGGATCCGCTGGATCTGGCGCTGGAGATAGTCAGTAAGCAGGCGAGGCTTGGCTGCGGCGGGCGTCTGATGCAATTGTGCCAACAAGGGTGCGCTTTCTGTGCTCGATTGCGTCCGCCTTAGCAGTCTCGCCAACAGTGGCCCTCCTGCCTTGCCCAACCCCTCAGTCATCTGTTCCCAGTCAGCATCTAGCACCGTGGCGTGATTGACTCCTTGTTGTAGCAATTTCCCCAGCGCACCATGGGCCGCATCCGCTGCCAATGGACTCAGGCCCTGCCGCCGCAGTCGACTCTGCACACTCCGGTTGCGACTCGCCATGCCTGCTCCTGCCCAAGGCCCCCACTGCACGCTCAGTGCCGGCAGCCCCTCTGCCTGCCGCTGCTGGGCCAATCCATCTAGATAGGCGTTGGCTGCAGCATAGTTGCTCTGTCCCGTCAGCCCCAATAAGGACGCCACCGATGAGTACATCACGAAGAAGTCCAGTTCCATTTCTTGCGTGGCTTTGTGCAGATGGTGTGCACCCATTACCTTGGGCCTCATCACATGCTCAAAACGTGCCCAACTCTGCTCGCCCAGGACACCGTCGTCGAGCACACCTGCGGCATGGATTACGCCGCGCAAGGGTAAGTGAGCCTCTTCATTGGCTCTCCGGATTAATTTGCTCACGTCAGTCTGGTTGGCGACATCGGCCAGGATTACCTCTATGATCGCTCCCTGGTCGCGCAATTCCTCAACGTCGTTTAGTGTCGCCTCACCTGGTGGTCGCCTGCTGCTGAGCACGATCCGTTGTGCGCCCTGTTCCACCAGCCACGCCGCTGCCTGCATCCCCAAAGCACCAAGACCTCCGCTAATGAAATAGCTGCCCTGCGAACGAACCGATACCTCTGATGGAGGCATCAGCACCAGCTTGCCGATGTGGCGCGCCTGCTGCATGAATCGAAAGGCGCTCTCGGCCTGCACCATGGGGTAGATGCGGTGGCGCAGCGGTTGCAGTTCGCCTCTTCCCAGACGGTCAGCAATCTCCTCTAACAGTTGGCTTACGTCGTGGGGGTGATTTTCCATCAATTCGTCCAGGGCAAAGATGTGGTATGACACGTCCGGACGCACTGCTTGCATCCGCTCACTTGTCCAGATGTTTCGCTTGCCGATCTCCACAAAACGCCCACCCTCAGCCAACGCCACCAATGTCGCTTCGATAAATCCCTCACTTGTGAGGCTGTTGAGAGCCACGTCCACCCCTTCGCCCCCCGTGTCGGATAAAATCTGCAGGCCGTAATCGCTGCTGCGCGAGTCGTAGATGTGGCTGATACCCAGTTGGCGCAGGTAAGCCTGTTTGCCTTCGCTGGCCGTGGCGTAGATCTCGGCGCCAACCTGCTGCGCCAGCTGTACTGCTGCCAACCCCACCCCGCCACTTGCCGCGTGGATGAGAACCCGCTCGCCAGGCTTCAACCCGGCCAACTGAAACGACGCCAGGGCTGTGCCGTAGGCCACCGTCAGCGTCGCCCCTGCGTTGTAACTCACTCCCTGCTGCAGCCGTTTCATCATCGTGGCATTGATATTCAGGCGAGAGGCGAAACCGCCAATTCCAAAACAGAGGCCGAAAACGCGGTCACCCACGTCCAGGTCGCTCACACCCTCGCCCAGCGCCACCACCTCTCCTGACACCTCGCCGCCCAACGGGCCCGGATCACCCGGATATTCGCCCAGCGCATTCAACACATCACGAAAATTGAGACCGCTCGCCCGCACTGCCACCTGTACTTCGCCAATACCCGGCGCAGTCAATTCTCTCGACTGCAATTCCAGATTTGCCAGGTCTCCACGCTCTCTCACGTGCAATTGCCATGAACCGGTGTTGGGGGGAGTGAGATAGCTGCTCTTGTCATCCGACACCAGTCGGGGAACATACCAGCGCCCAGCACGGTAAGCACATTGCCGCTCACCATTCAGGGCTTGTCCTGGTATGGCTTGCACGACGGCATCCAGCACCTCCGTGCCGGCGCCCACGTCGATGAGCCGGGTCTGCAACCCGGGTGCTTCTGACTGAATCGCCCTGCCCAGTCCCCACATCATGCGCTGGATTGGATCTACCGGTTCTCCCGGCTCCACCGCTTGAGCCTGCACCGTCAGCACCTGCAGTCCTTCAGACAGGTGCTCGGCTTTGTGGCGCAACAGTGCCTGCACCAGTGCCAGTAAACCGCCGCACTGCGGCCGGGCTGCAAGCAGTGGATCGTCCGTCCCGTTTGTCGATGGCGGCAAAGCCCAGACCACGCCTGCAAAGCTATCACCATTCAATGTCTGTAACAGATCACTCCAATGCCTCGTTTCGCTGAGGGTCAAATGGTATCGGGCTTCTCCACAACGTGCGAAGGTGTCGTTTTGCTCCACCAGCAGATAGCTGCCTTCTGCCCCCCACAGGCTTGTGGCTAGGCTATGACCGTGGGCATGACTCTCACCCACAATCAACCACAACCCTGCCTCCTGTTTCATGACAGGCTCTGATCCATTGTGTTCAACTTCAATCGGCAACTGCTGCCAGCGTTCTTTGTAGAGCAAGCCGCTGATATCAACCGTTAATTTCCGCAACAAGGCCTCTCTCGGCGCCTCTTTGAGAATAAAGCCCCGGATTTCGCCAAACCATTGGCCTGACGTATCGTAGAGTCCGATATCGTAGCTGTAGGTTTGCGCTTTCTTATCCCATTGCCTCGGCTTGTCTACGTGAGCATAGAAGTGCGGCGGTGCCGCTCTGCTCAGTGTCATGCCTGCCATCTGCCAGGGCGCCCAAAATACCTCGTCACCAACATCATTTCCAATGTAGCAAAGTCCAAGCCGTATACATGCATCCAGCAGCGCCGGATGAATTGATTCGTCCGCCGAATCAAGATTCAGCGCCTCTGGCACGATGATCTCGCACAGCGCTAGATCCGCACCTATCCACGCTTGCGCTAGTGTCTGAAGACAGGGTCCATAGTCAAGGTTCAGACGCTGCCATTGCCTGTTCAGCGAGTCCTGGTCCTGCTGCGGTAGGGTTCGCTTCAAGTCCTCGATATCGATTTGCTTAAAGTGGTAACGCTCGGCAATTGGCTCGAGGCTGCCCTGGGCATGAAGATTCCATACACCATCAGCACCGACTTCGCGGCCATAAACCTGGAAGTGGCGGCGGTCACCAGTCTGAGCAGAGAGTACAAATTGCAGCTCACATGCCGCATCGCCATCTTTCAAAATCAGCGGTTCCTGAAAGATCACGTCACGAACGGACACCGCCTCATCCACAGCTTGCAAGGCCATGGCGATGTAGGTCATACCGGGGAGCAATGCGGTTTCATAGACACGGTGGTCGGCGATCCAGGGATGGCTCTGCCAATTGATGACCTGGCTGTAGATCACATCTCCGCTTGGGGCCAGTTCCTGGCGTCGACCTAGCAGAGGATGCTTCGAAAGGCGGTAGATTTTCTGAGCATCCCCTGCCACAACTGAAAGCCAAAAGCGCTGACGCTGGAAGGGATAGGTGGGCAGCATCACTTTGCGACGACTGTAGTCTCGCTCAAAACCAGCCCAGTCTACATCCACACCCTGCGCGTACAACTGTCCCAACGTTTGCAGCATCTGTTGCCAGTCCTCCTGGCCGCGACGCAGGCTGGGCAACCACAGACCTTCATGGTCAGGTAGGCATTGCTGCCCCATGCTCAGCAACAGGGGCTGCGGCCCTATTTCCAGGAACGCATTTACACCCTCTTGACTCAGGGCATCCATGCCCTTGGCGAATTGCACCGCGGACATCACGTGTCGCACCCAGTACTCGGGCGTGGCTATTTCATCACCTGCTCGTTTGCCCGTCACATTGGAGATAATGGCTAGCTGCGGTGGCCGATAAGTCACCTGTGCTGCCATTTTCTCAAATTCGGCCAACATAGGCTCTATCAGCGGCGAATGGAAGGCGTGAGATACGTTAAGATGGTGGCTGTACATGCCATGTGATTGCAGTCGTTCGGCGATCACCTTCACTGCTGAACCCTCTCCTGAAATGACGGTGTTCTTTGGCCCGTTGATCCCGGCGATGGAGATCACATCGCTGTGATCGGCGACGAACGCCTGCACGCGTTCGGCCGGCGCCATGACAGCCAGCATGACGCCGCCGCTGGGAAGAGCTTGCATCAGCCGTCCACGTGTGGCGATCAGTTCGAGGGCATGTTCCAGTGAGAAAACGCCGGCCAAACACGCAGCTACATACTCGCCCACACTATGCCCCATCACCACATCTGGACGCACACCCCAACTCTGCCACAACTGGGCCAATGCATACTCGATGGCAAAAAGTGCCGGTTGGGTATTGGCCGTCCACTTCAGCCAAGCCTCTGCTTCATCATGGTCCAGTAACAGTCCTATGGTGCCGCCATTGTTGCCGCCAAACAGCACCTCCAACAGGGGTATCTCTATGTGCTCGTCTAAAATTTCGGCGCAGCGCTGCAAGGTACTGCGAAAGCCCGGCTGCGTTTCATAGATCTGCTGCCCCATGCCGGCGTATTGCGAACCCTGGCCCGTGAACAACCAGGCCGTTTTCGGCACTGTCGCAGATTGGTCCGAGTAGAGACCGGCAGCAGTTTGACCCTGCGCCAAGGCCTCGAGTTGTACCCCTAACGCCTGGGCCGAATCCACCACCAAGGCAGCCCGCTGTCCGAAATGGCTGCGCCCCACCGCTGCCGTGTAACACATATCCGCCAGTTGTATCTCATCCTGCTCCTGTTCCAGATAACTGCGATATCGCCTGGCCAGGGCAGATAACGCGATTTCGCTTTTGGCTGACAGAACCAACATTTGGTGATTGCGATCTATCTGTGTTTGTATGGAAGTTGTTGAAACCAGTGCTGGTTCCGGCGCCGATGCCAGGATGGCGTGTACGTTTGTGCCGCTGAATCCAAAGGAACTCAAGCCCGCCAAACGGCCATTTCGCCCATTCCCCTGCCATGTCTCGCCCTTCGTAGGGATGCGAGCGGGGATCGCTGCCAGATCGAGTTCGGGATTGGCTTGTTGGAAGTGCAGATGGGGGGGGATGTGACGGTGTTGCAGGGCCAGCACCACTTTCATAAGACCCGCCAGGCCTGCCGCCGCTTCCGTGTGGCCGATGTTGGTCTTGACTGATCCGAGCAACAAGGGGTTGTCGGAGGCTCGCTCCTTGCCATACACTGCACTCAGCGCTTTCACTTCGATGGGGTCTCCCAAGGAGGTGCCTGTGCCGTGCGCTTCCACATAACTGACCTCGCACGCGCTCACCCCTGCCACTTTCAGCGCCTGACGGATCACCCCTTCCTGGGCCCGGCCACTGGGCGCTGTCAGCCCGTTGCTGGCGCCATCATGATTCATGGCGCTACCCCGTACCAGGGCCAGGATCTCGTCCCCATCCGCCCTTGCCTGACTCAGGCGTTTGAGCACGACTACGCCGGCGCCCTCACCGCGCACGTAGCCGTCGGCAGCGGCATCGAAGGTCTTGCAGCGCCCATCCGCCGCCAGCATCCCCGCCTTTGAAAAGGTCAGGCTCAGTTCCGGGCTCAATAGCAGATTGGCCGCAACCACCAGTGCTGCCTCGCACTCGCCGCTGCGCAGACTCTGCCCCGCCAGATGCAAAGCGCTCAACGATGATGAACATGCCGTGTCCACCGTCACCGCCGGCCCCCGGAAATCGTAAAAATAGGCGAGACGGCCCGCCACCACCGCGTCCGATGTGCCCGTGCCAAAGTAACCGTCATAGTCTTCGGCCCCCTGCTCTCGCACCTGTAACCATTGGTAGTCGTGGGTAAATATGCCTGCAAACACCCCCGTGTTGCTGCCTGCCAGGCCTGCTGGATTGATCCCCGCTCTCTCCAACGCTTCCCAGCTCAACTCTAACAGTAGCCGCTGTTGCGGATCGATCGCACGTGCTTCACGGGGCGCAATCCGGAAAAAACCCGGGTCAAACTGCTCTACATCCTCGATAAAGCCACCATATCCGATGGCGGCATGCTCTGCACTGTCCCACTTCTCGCCCCCATAACGATCCATCTGCCAGCGGCTAGCAGGCACTTCACTGATGGCATCCACACCCTCGCACAGCAGTTCCCAGAAATCCTCAGGCGTGCGCACGCCCCCTGGAAAACGACAGGCCATTCCCACGATGGCCAGCGGCTCTAATCCTCGATTCACTTCATCATTACTCATCGCACTCGTCTCAATCGCAGGTGCTCCTTCCGGCTCCACAGCGCTCAACGAGGGTGCAAGCGGCGTTGTATCGCCCTCGAAGTAACCTGCTATCGCCTTGGGGGTGCTGTATTCGAAGAAAAAAGAGCTGTCCAGGGTTTCATGCAACTGGCGCTCCAACAGCACTCGCAACTCCATGATATCCAGCGAATCCATGCCCATATCGCGTAAGGCTCGTTCGCTCTCATAGCTGTCTCGTCGTTTTGGTCCCAATATCGTCCGTACGCATTGTTCGACAGTGGGCGTTGGAGCTTGTTCGCTTGCCTCTGCTTGTTCCATCACTCTACTGCCGGCGCTCGCTTCGATCTCGTCCAGATCGTAGTGAATCAACACCCCGTAGCCATGATTAGCACGATCCTGCGGGCGGTAGTCGGGCAGCAGTTTCACGATCCTGGCCCCATGCGAGTGATGAAAGCGCAGGATCGGATCCACTGGTTGTCCCTGCCCATCCCTACGCCCAACGTAATCCGCCATGCTCTCGCCCAACTCATGCGAGTAGCGGCCACATCGGGTTACACCCGCAATCCCCCTGATATCGCCCTTCAGCCGGCACCACTGCTGGCAGAACTCGATCAGTTGATCTGACAATCCCTGCCCCTGAAAACTCTCTAACACACTTATGCCCAGCAGCAACAAAACTTCTCCCCCTGGCTTGTGCAGTTGGAGTACTTGCGATGCGCCTAGGCCATCAAGCACATTCAGGGATGCAATCCGTTGCGTGTATAAGACGGCTACCAGTTCGCCCTCTTGCTCGAGTACAAACTGCCCTTCAGGAAAACGCTGCAGGCGTTGCTCCAGTGCCACTGCCGAGGCACGTATACCCTGCGGCCAGGATGATTCCAACTCCAGTAACTGTTTTAGGTCTCCATGGTATGCTTGGCGCAGTCGGTAGGGTTGCTTCTGCAGATACTGTAGCGTTTTTCGGGTGAATTCAGCTTGTTCTGAATAGCGCTTACTCCAACCTCGCTCAGTGAATAAACCTGCTTCCGCCAACGCCAGCAGATAGGTCTCCGCTTCGAACAGATACTGGCCAGAATAACCGTGCACTGCGTCAAAATACAGACTCTCACTCAGATCTACTGCCTGTTGGATCTGATACGGGTGCAGATTGTGTACTTCCAGTGATATCAAGCCGTGCGGGCCGAGAACTGACCTCCAGCGGGCCAGGTGCCCCACCAAACTCTGCACCATTTCCGCCGGGGCTATGGACTCACCCTCGGCATCCACGTAAACGCCGGCGTAAGGTAAGGTCAAACGGCGCTCGACGCCATTCTCGTTTGACGGAGCGAGGAAGGGACGATCATGGTCCAGAAAGGAACGAATATGCAGGATCTGCTGGGGATACTCCACACCCTGGGCATGCAGGTCGGCCAGGATCTGCTGCGGGTTACCAACATCACCTTGCAGCAGGCGATGGGGTAAACTGGCCAATGTACGTGCTGTCTCCTCCAACGCTGTCTGGTTATAATCGACGCCGATCAATGTCAAGGGATAGCGCTGCAAGACCTGGCCCCGGGCTGTGCGCTCACAGATCAGCTCGTAGAGCCGTCTCAACAACGTGCCGTCGCCACAGCCGGTATCACAGATATAACGAGGCTGGCCGCTGATCGGCTGGCGGTTAAATATCTCTACAACGATCTCATCCACATCGGCGAAGTAGCGCTCATGCTGGAAACCGCTACCCTGCACGTTCAAGCTGCGATCAAGGTGCGTCTCATGTCCCTGGGCATTACGCTGTTCCAGCAAGTTTTTCGGATCACCGGTGAGCAAGATTGGTAACTGAGCTAGCAGGGGGCGATAGGAAGCGATCACAGCCATATTTAACGCTCGCCCGGCCATGAAACGTCCTAGTGCTGTCAGTTGTGCACCTTGCGCATCCCTCTCTGCCCAACCCAAGTGTGCGAACAAGTCTACAAGAGGCGCCCGCACATTGGCAGCCAAGGGCGAAAAGAGGGGTTGGTCGGGGTCGTCTACCGACGACAATGCCCCATGGCGCTGCAGGCCAATCAACAACGGGATCAGGATAAGACCATCGACGAAGTCCGCCAACAATGGCTCTGAAATACCCCACCGTCCCTCTAACCGTTCCAACCACGGCTGCAGTTTGCTGTCGCCCTCTGCGGCCAACAGGTAGTCTGCTATGGGCAATGCCAACAACTCTACCACATCTGGCGGGATCTCTTTCCTCCCCTCCGCCGCCAAGGTCAGTCGATAGCGGTTGTCTTTCCCTTCCAACCAGCCCAGCGAGTGCAGCAAGCGTAAGGCCACACCCAGATGCCCCTCATTGGCCTGCAATGTCTCAGCCAATTGCGCCGCGCTCTGGGCCCCATAAGGGGATTTCAGTTCTGTAAACAGTCCCAGTTCATCGCAAGCGACGATGGTGGGAATGGCGACAAAACCATGGGAATAGCGATTGACTAACTCCAGCATAGTCTACCTCGATGTTCAACATTAAAATAGTTGCCGTATTTATGAGTTGTGAATAAATATCACAATGTGATGTTCATTCAATGTGACGAATATATCATATCCAGATGCATATGTAAAACCAAGAACACGGTAGCGTAACTAAGTGGGGACAAGATTGACCTCGACAGGCCAGTCGACACTGAGGCCGGAACAGATGGCAGTCATGGGCAAATCGGAAATGTCATAACCAGCCAGTTGCAGGGGACACTTGCCACGGATACGCTTTTGTGCGTCTTGAGAGAAGGTTGTGAAGCGATACACAGTT
>PIVW01000727.1 GCA_003353825.1 Chloroflexota bacterium | reverse complement strand
TGCTCTTGCGGGTTCATGATGACCTCTCTGATGATGTGGCGATTTTCAGAAAGGTTTGCTCATGAACCCGTTTCCGTCAAGTTTCGTCATACTCCCAGTTCAACTGCGGTGCTACCCCTGAGACCGTCAGACTAAAAAATCTGGCCCTTGACCATCTATGGATGACCTACCAGCCACCGGTGCCCTACGAAGCTGACGGCGGTCCGCCCGTGTTGGTGGGGGCGGAGGGCACCTACATGGTGGACAGTGATGGCAATCGTTATCTCGATGGTGTCTCGGCCCTGGAAGCCTGTGTCGCTGGACACATCCGCCCTGAGCTAGCAGACGCTGCCTATGAACAAATGCAACGGCTTGAGTTTCTCGATGTTTTTCGATACGCATCACCTCCTGCCATCGAGCTTGCGGCCCGATTGGCCGAAATCACGCCAGGCAGTTTGCAGCGTGTCCACTTTACCCCCGGTGGCAGCGAGGCGGTGGAGACAGCCATCAAGATCGCCAAGCAATATCACATGATCGTGCGTGGCGATAAGAAGCGCTACAAGGTCATTACGCGCGAGGGTGCATATCATGGCTGTACTTTCGGGGCGATGGCTGTGGATGGTGAGTACTTCGGCACACAGATTCATTTCTACGATCCCTTGCCACCTTTTGGCCGCACATCTCCACCCCCTTATCACTATCGTTGCCAACACTGCGCAAAAGAGGATGCCTGCAACCTCACATGTGTAGATGACATCGAGCAGGTAATACTGCACGAAGATCCTGAGACCATCGCTGCCATCATCATGGACCCTTGCGCCACGGCCAGCGCTGTGTCGATACCACCCGATGGCTACATGCAACGTGTTCGTGCCCTGTGCGACACTTACGGCATCCTTTTTATCATGGATGAGATCATCAGTGGATTTGCTCGTACCGGTAAGATGTTTGCCTCCGAGCATTGGGATGTGGTCCCCGATATTATGACTGTGTCAAAAGGTCTCAGCAGTGGTTATATGCCTATTGGCGCCGCTATAGCCAAAGAAGAGATCGCCGATGTATTCAAGGGGCATCCTCAAGGTGTGCTATCGCATGGGCAGACTTACGGTGGTCATCCCGTGGCCTGCGCGGTGGCTCTGGCCAATATCGAATTGATCGAACGTGAAGATCTACCCGCTCAGGCCGCGCGTAAGGGAACCTTGCTTATGGAAGGCCTACGCGCTTTAAGCCATCATAAGAGCTACGGCGATGTCCGGGGATTGGGCCTGCTGGTCGGGCTGGAGTTCGTCCACGATCAGGCACCCAACAACTCCCACCTGATCCCAAAAAAGCAGGTTACTATCTCCGCACCATCTGCCGTGATCTCGGCCTAATCTCTCTCACCCTGCACCCTGGCAACATCCTCTTCATGGCTCCACCCTTGACTATGAGCGAAGAGGAGATCGAACATATGATCGGCATCATCGATCAAGCCTTGACAATATACGAGGAACGCTACCTATAAGCGCGTATTGCCCCAAAAACCAAGCACACAGATCGCAGAAAACCCACGCGTCACGCACAAACGACCAACCGAGAAATCTGTAGATCGGGAAACCTGTAGACCGGGACGGCGCTGCTTTGACGGATATGCATTCTGGTCCTACGACCACACGACCACCCGACCCCGCGACCCCGCGTACGTAATATCCAATCTTCAATCTCCCCATCCATCACCAACATCGGAGATAGACATTGCTGAAACTGGAATATAATGAAAACGTCGGACGTGTCTTGCGCATGGACGATATCGAAACGCTCGGCACCACTACTCAAACTCTGGCGGAGGAGGCGATCCGGGGCGGACGGGTGGATGAGGCGATTGACTTGGCCGATTATTACCATCAGGAAATGCGCATCATGCACGACATCATGACCACGTGGTTGACTGATATCACGCGCTATATCGTCGAGCACGAGGGTGATACCAGTTCGGGCAGTGCGATCTCCCGAGCCCTATTCAAGACATGGGATGCATTTCCCATCGGTGAAGCTTCGCGAGACCGTTGCAAGCAGGCAATTGTCGATGATCAAGAGGATGAGGCGATTGCCCAGCTTGAGAAAACGCGGCTTGAGTTCAAGAACCCGCATGATATTCTGGTTGCGTGGGTTCAGGATCTGCTGACATTTATAGCGAAAACATGGGGTGAGGACGCGGTGCTAGATTCGATACTGGAAACGCATGAGAGCATTTGGGGCGACCGCTACGAGAGTTGGGGCCAGATGACGCCTGGTGAGAAATTGGCGCTGACCGTCGAAGGCATGCGGGGCGGTCATTTCAGCGGGTCCAGGCGTCGTGGTGATATGATCCTCATCGATCAGGGAGATCGTTATAAGATGGTCATGGATCCCTGTGGCAGTGGGTAGTGGTTACATATTGACTGAAAATGTTGCAATTGATATTCTGCGTTAAAAGCAATCGAGCGGAGTAGGATTATGATTCAGAATGTGA
>PIVW01001486.1 GCA_003353825.1 Chloroflexota bacterium | reverse complement strand
TGCTCGGACTGCTCGGGCTGATACTGGCTGTGTGGGGATATCGCAGTTTGCTCCAAGCACCGCTCGACGCCATCCCCGATCTATCGGATGCTCAAGTGATCGTCTACACCCAGTGGCCGGGACGCAGCCCGGATCTGATGGAAGATCAAATCACCTACCCACTGACGGCGGCATTACTCTCGGTACCTAATGTGCGCTTTGTGCGTGGACAAAGCTTCCTGGGCGCGAGTTTCGTCTATGTCATCTTCGAGGACGGTACTGATATCTACTGGGCACGCTCGCGGGTATTAGAGTACTTGAATACAGTCACCAGTCAACTGCCCGACGGCGTACAGCCTACGTTGGGACCGGATGCCACTGGCGTTGGTTGGGTATTCCAATACGCCTTGGTGGATAAATCTGGGCAGCACGATCTGGCCGAATTGCGCGCTTTGCAGGATTTTAAACTGCGCTACTGGCTCACAGCGATCGACGGGGTCGCGGAGGTGGCTTCGGTGGGAGGTTTTGTCAAAGAGTACCAGGTACAGATCGATCCCCATAGACTGGCCAGTTTCGGCATTGCGTTACCCAAGGTGATTGAGGCCATCCGGCGCTCCAAC
>PIVW01001485.1 GCA_003353825.1 Chloroflexota bacterium | reverse complement strand
TGCCCCTTGGATTTGCCTCTGGCTTTTTTGCTGTTGTGGTCATAGTCCTCAAGTTCGAACCAACATTGCTATCCGACCCGTTTGTTCATGGTTTTGATTTTGAAGCCTGGAAAGCAGGGGCTGGGACGCTCAGTCGGAGTTTTGGCAGCGGGCCAATGAATCTTCTGGCTCAGCGTCTTTATGGCATTACCACCAACTATGTTTTGATATCGGTGCCGTTGTTCATCTTCATGGCGACTCTTTTGGAGCGCTCCGGTATCGCCCGAGACATGTATACGTCGCTCAGCCAGTGGATGTCGCGGACCCGAGGCGGGATTGCTGTGGTGACCGCACTGATGGCCATTGTCATGGCGGCGATGTCTGGCATCATTGGCGGCGAAGTGGTTCTGCTTGGGTTGATCGCCCTGCCGCAAATGTTACGTCTGGGATACAATCAGAATCTGGCCATTGGTACCATCTGTGCCTCCGGCTCTCTGGGTACGATGATCCCGCCATCCATAGTGTTGATTTTCTACGGTCTGATTACCGAAACTTCGATCCACGCGCTGTTTCAGGCGGCATTTCTGCCCGGCTTCATGCTGGCAGCTTGCTATATCATC
>PIVW01001484.1 GCA_003353825.1 Chloroflexota bacterium | reverse complement strand
AATCAAAGGGGAGAACTTTATCACCCAACGGTTCAGCGTTGCATGGTCAACTTCGAGCCCACGTTCCGCCATAATCTCCTCCAAATCACGATACGAAACGCCATATCGTACATAGAAAACACAGCCGTACAGGATCACGGATCTGAGATAGTGGCTGCCTTTGAAATCAATCGTCAGGTTCTGATACTCACCCTCGAATTCAAAAGGCGCCGTCTACCACAGGTTACCAAGCAGGTCCATATTCTAAAAGTTTGCGACACAACCAGCTAACTGGATCTGGTTGTGCGTAACGTGCAATCGTGCACTATTTTGGACAGTGGGAAATTTTTTGCATTTCTTACCGCTGACGCTGTCTGTAGAATCGTGCATTGTTAAACGATGCGCCAAAGTGACACCAGGTTATGGTCGATCCCGCCGGGAACACCCTTCTTGCCGACATTGGCCAGGGCGGTGCTGGCGGGGGGCTTTCCTGCTTCGCATATGCCGAAGCCAACGGCTAGCGAGCTTCCAGACTACACAATTCTTGTCCCGACACGCCGGGCTGCACGCGAACTGGCGGATGCATTTTTAAATGTCAGTGACGGGGCGGCACTGATGCTG
>PIVW01001483.1 GCA_003353825.1 Chloroflexota bacterium | reverse complement strand
GCTGCTTTCAGATCAACTCCAACTGTGTTGTTGTAGGAGGGGAGGACCTTTGGAATGCCGAGGGCTGCCGCCAGGAAGAAACTAATCGATGCATATAAACGCTTCGTCTCACATGCAGTATCTCCTTCCATCGGCTGGACCTTATTGAGGACCGTCAGGATATTATCATAACGTATCTTCATGTTGGTTAGCTGGGCCAGGAATCCCGTCTCCATGGCTGCATTGTAGCCGCCGTATGCCGCTCCTTGGACTCGATCTCTTCCCGAGGGTTGCCTGCCATGCATTGGTGTATTGGTTTGCACGCTGGGTGGCTGGCCGATGCGGCTAGCATGGTAGGCATCCTCCCCCGGGGGTCCGTAACCGCTGCCTGTCGTATATCCGAGATTGGCGGCTGCATCCGAAAATCGCTGGTTACAGGAGGGGGGCGAAATGCGTGGGACGAAAAGTTTAGTATCAATCGGGCTGATCGGAGCGTCATCGATCTTAGATGTTGCATGTGGATCACTGAAATCAAATCGGTCAGAAACACTCGCAGACGGGTCGAAACCAATCTTTTTCGATGGCTCCTGAGAGCGATCAAAGAACGTCGGGTGGTACCAT
>PIVW01001482.1 GCA_003353825.1 Chloroflexota bacterium | reverse complement strand
AGGCCAAGTACACCGAAGCTAATCAAAGAGGCACTCCTTGGGATCCGCATCTTAGGGAGGAAGATAAACCACTTGATAAGAAGGAAATAGCGCTATACAGGAAGACAGTAGGACAGTTAATGTACCTGTGCACAGTAACCAGGCCAGATATATCATTTGCAGTGAGCAGAACAGCCTCCGGCATGTCGGCGCCTACAAATGGACTTTGGATGCGGGTTAAAAGGATCCTCCGCTACCTGAGCGGCACACCAACCTGTCATCTGAGGTACAAGAGGGGATTAAAGGAATTAACCCTCGTTACGAGCGTCGACGCGTCCTATGGGGTGGATCCCAAACGGGGTAGAAGTGTAACGGGTTATGTGACGCACCTGGGCACCGGACCAGTGTATTGGAGGAGCCATTTGCAGTCTACAGTTGCAGACTTGCCTAACGCCGCCGAATATATCGCAATATACGAGGCAGCGGTATCATCCATGGGAACGCACAACTTAGTGTCGGAGATGGGGAGCGATCTGCCCGGACCCCTGCTGCTCGAAGATAATGACGGGGCTAGGAGACTTGGTACCGCGGGTATGGGGCAAAAGAAGGCCAGACACCTAC
>PIVW01001481.1 GCA_003353825.1 Chloroflexota bacterium | reverse complement strand
ATCTCTGACCAGCAGGACGGCAGGTTTATGGACGTAGGGTTCTTTGAGAAGAAGGAGGGCGACTGGTTTGCTTTCGTGCGTACGGTCAACAACAACCCCGCTGAGCCTGACGACTATGCATTGCGCTCACTCAATGGCATTGGCTTGAGCCAAACGGTAGTGGGCAACGTAGTCAACTTCCCGCTTACCACAGACATCGGCAGTATCCTTAGCGCCGGTGACCCGCTTGAGGCAGGCAGCGGTGACGCCTTTTATTTCGCGTTGCCTGTGGTTGGGCCGACAATCGAATACCCCGCCATCACTTTCGCGGGGTATGTCAATAGCATTGAGGTAGATATCCCTAACGGAATCAACCGCGTTACCCATGACGGTAGCGGTGCTGCCCCCGGCATCAACGACCCGCTTTGGCTGGGCATCAAGAACCAGCAGGCTGAGTCGAATGGACTGCTTGGGCACTACGGAGTCTTTGAGCTTACCAACAAGGACACCACGGCGGTGGAGATGTTTGTGGCTAAGAGTGAGGTGATGAAGTCGTATCCCGGCTAAGCCTTACTTTTATAGTTGATGGAAGAGATTCTGCATAACATCCATACGGAGAGG
>PIVW01000191.1 GCA_003353825.1 Chloroflexota bacterium | reverse complement strand
GGGGCGGGTGTGGATACAGCCGGTGGAAGCATGCGCGTACATCGCCGCCAGCAGCCCCCGGCCGTCCAACATTGCCCCAAGCTCGACCATGTAATCGGCCAGGTTTTCGGGGGGAACGGCTACGTCTTCGATCCCGGGGACAGGTTTGGCATCGCCTCGCATCGAGGTCAGCAGATTCAGTCCCGCTTTGCGTACCTCCCATACATTAGCCTGCGCAGCCGAATCGATGATCTTGAGGAGGGCGCCTCTGTAACCAGTATGGTTTAAGTGCTGTTCCAACGCCTGGAAGCGATCCACCAGGTAGGCCTCCTCCTCTCCACAGAATTCCACGACAAAGACCGCCGCCGGTTCACCCTCGACAAAGGTAAGGCGTTTGCTCCAGCTTGGAAACTGCCGTGTCAGGCGCATCAAGACCTCGTCGATATATTCGATGGCCGAGGGGTTCAACTCCAGCAGGCCGGGCACAGCACGAAAGGCCGTGTCAGAATCATCGAAATGGAGGATAGCCAGGATCTTATGGGAGGGGATGGCAACAAGATCTAATTCGGCTTCCAGCGTGATGCCCAAGGTACCTTCGCTGCCCACCAGCAGGGATGCCAAGTTGAGGTGATCGCCCTCGAGTTGGCGACGGATGCGATCTACGTTGTATCCGCCCGAACGTCGCCAATATTTGGGAAACAGATCGTCGATGAGCTGGGCATTGGCTTGGATCAACGTTGGGATCTGCCGATACAGATCGGAGACGATATCATCACCCCGACCCTGGTGTGGGACATCCTCCCAGGCGACTGGTCCCAAACGCGTTTCCTTTCCATCTGCCAGAACTGAGCGCAAGCTGACGACATGGTCGGCCATGTGGCCATACACAAGAGAATGCGATCCGGTGGCATTATTGCCGATAATACCTCCCACCGCTGCGCGGGCACTGCTGGCGGGGTCCGGTCCGATGGTGAGGGCATAGGGGCTAAGCTGGCGGTTCAAGACATCTAGCGTTGTTCCCGCTTGTACCAACACCCGGCGGCGCTGTCCATCGATTTCAATAACCTGATCCAAATATTTGGTAAAGTCGATGACCACCGCTTCACCCACCGTTTGCCCGGCCAGGCTGGAACCACCCCCGCGTGGGAGCATCGGCAAACCTTCTCGAATGCACAGCTCAACCGTCGCCAGCACGTCATCATAGTGGCGAGGCGCCACCACCGCCAGGGGCATGATCTGGTAAATCGAGGCATCGGTGCTGTAGAGCAGGCGTGTGGCCTGATCGATATAGACCTCGGCACTGCTGTATTTGATGAGATCGGCGGCGAAGGTTTCTAGGAGATCATTCATATCTGGGTGATTGTTGATGTAGCGTATGGAGTATGTGACTCAAACGACATAAGCCACAAATGACACGAATTAACGCGCAATGTTCGATGATTAAGCCTTTGATATGATTCATTGTGGCACAGTAAGTTGGACGCGGCAATGACTGGCGTGTATTTAACAAACAACTGGCCACCCAGGATGTCATCAATAGGGTTAGATAGACCACTTCTGAAAAGTGCTAGTGCACACAGTTGGGCCATGTTATAATATGCGGACAAACACCAAGCTGACACCCCCGCCCACCGTGTGAGATGAATAATGGCCGTACAAACCCCAGTGCAAATAAAAAAGCCGGTAGAGCAACCGCAGCTCATTTCTGGAGAAGTCCTCTTTCAGATGGGTGATACCGCCCGTGGTGAATTAGTCCAAGGAGAGATCATTCGTATGTCACCTACCGGTTATAAGCATGGACATATCGAGAACGTCGTTGCTCGTTTGATCGATACATTTTTGACAGATCGAAACTTGGGCATGATTATGGTCGGCGAGGTGGGCATCTACACCCGACGCGATCCCGATACTGTACGAGGGATGGACGTGGCCTATATCTCTCATGAACGTTTGGCGCAGGTGAAATCACAGAGTTATTTGGATGTGGCTCCGGAACTGGTGGTCGAGGTGCTCTCTCCGGGCGATAGTTGGCAAGGGGTGATGGACAAGTTAGAGGAATATTTCGATATCGGGGTCTCGATAGTGTGGATCGTAGACCCTGACAAGCATGTGGTTTATGTGTATCTCTCGCTGACGGACGTGGCGAGATATGAGGTGGGTGAAACGTTGATGGGTGAGGATGTGCTACAAGAGTTTCATGTTGAGGTGGGCGCACTATTTGGTATCGAATAAGACTTATTTTTATGCGACAGAAAACTGAACCATACCTGACCTCCGAAGACTATCTGTTTCTCGAACGTAACGCCGAAACCAAGAGTGAATACTTTGATGGCGAAACATTCGCTATGTCTGTGGCGAGCGAAGCCCATAATCCTATCGTCGCCAATCTTGTTATGGTGTTGGGATTTCAGTTGAAGCTTCGCCCTTGTAAGATCCTAGTTCTGGTGGATTCTGTGGATGCGACTCCTATCCTGCCTGTGTCATTCTGAGCGGGTTCGCGAAGCCAATACACATCGAAAATTCATCGTTTTTGTATTGGTCAGCGAGAGGTTGAACACTGAATGCAGGGCTAACATCGCCGGTTGCGGGCGCTTTCCTCAATGAAACCCCGGTAATTGGCGATGTTTATACTGACCATCGGACGAGACGACTTGTTCAAAGTGATGTTGCCTAATACAAAAAAATGCTCAATAATGAGTCAATTCTAGCGAAGAATCTCTCGTTTCGTGACCGCGAGACCCTTCGCTAGCGTCTCGAAACCGTGAAAGTTGTGTATTTGACCCGCTCAGGGTGACACCATGAGAGGTAACCACAGAATCCGATAGAATCAGTAAAATCTATGCCAGCGACATGCGGGTCAAGGTGCAGCCATCTGGTTTGTACACCTATCCTGATGTTATTGTCATCTGTGGGAAAGCCGAGTTTGAAGACGGGCATATAGATACGCTCATTAATCCCACCGTGATTCTCGAAGTCCTTTCTCCTTCGACCGAGGCTTATGATCGGGGCAGAAAATTCGAACATTATCGTCATTTGGCATCGGTCGCAGATTATTTGCTGATATCCCAACATGTTCGTGCCATAGACCACTTCGTCAGACAGGATGATGGGCGTTGGTTAATGGCAGCCTACCGAGGTGTCGATGCAGTTGTCATCATTGATGACATTGCCTGCGAGCTACCTCTTGCCGATGTCTAGGATAAGCTATATCTACCTGACGATGACTCGTATTCAGTTCAGATGTCGGTTATCAAAGAACGAGAACCTGATTGGGAACCAGTACCACGGCCAGGGCCACCACAGATTCTGACCTAAGTCCTTAGCATGGTCGGGTCCGTAAGGCTATGAATATTGAGACCTATTTACAGCGCATAAGCTACGCAGGAGATCGGAAGCCGAACGCCGGCACTTTGTGTGATCTGCAACTGGCTCACATGCTCACGGTTCCTTTCGAAAACCTTGATGTTTATCTCGGGCGCCAGATTGTGCTCGACCTGCCCTTACTCCACGATAAGATCGTCGAACGGCGGCGGGGTGGTTTCTGCTATGAATTGAACGGCCTGTTTGCTTGGCTGCTCCAGGAGATGGGGTTCAGTGTCACCCTGCTTTCGGCCGGCGTGGCCCGTAGCAACGGTGGATTTGGCCCTGAATTCGGCCATCTCACATTGCTGGTCGGGATTGACTCACAGGCCGAGGATGGCAAGCGCTGGTTGGTCGACGTCGGTTTCGGCGACAGTTTTATGCAACCTCTGCTCTTCGATGGGAGCGATCTGCAATCGCATGGATGCAACCGATATCAGTTGATAGAAGATGGAGACTATCGGGTGCTTCGCCAAAAAGATGGTGAATCTCTATGGGCCGATCAATACCGCTTTGGGATGACCTCCCGTGCCTTCGATGACTTTGAAGCGATGTGCCATCACCATCAATCATCGTCGCAATCATCTTTCACGCAAAAACGCCTCTGCACCCTGGCAACATCCACAGGTAGGTTCACGCTCTCCGATGATCGTTTTATTGTCAGCGAGCACGGCCTACGAACAGAGCGCTTGCTGAAAGGGGAGGAAGATTTTCTGGAAACGCTTCGAGAGAAATTCAAAATTATACTGGAGTGATCATGCCCCGTATTCTTGTTTTCGATGTCAATGAAACCCTTCTTGATCTCAGAGCCCTGGAGTTCGATTTCGAGCGGATTTTTGGCGACGCTCGCATCACTCATGAGTGTTTCGGACTCGTGTTGCGCAATTCAGTTGATCGCCGCCCACGATTGGGATATCAGCGGGGCATTGCAAGCAGGATGCAAGGGCGCGTTTGTCGCTCGCCCCGGCATGGTGATGGCAGCATCAGCCGTTCAGCCTGACATTATCGGTCCCGACCTGGCTGACGTTACAGATCAGATTTTAGCAAAAATTTGCTACCGGACGCTTTCTCCATTGTGTCATCCTGAACGGATCAAATACACAACGATGGTACTAACAGACATAAAAACCGCGTCCATAGCAGGCGGTACGGGAATCCCCCAATCCCCAAGGAGCGAGAATACCGACCGCCAGGGAAATCATAATGATGTTATAGCCGGCGCCCCACCAGATATTTTGCATCTGTTTGCGATAGCTGGCGGCGCTTAGTTTGAGGATATTGACCACATCCAGGGGATTGCTCTTAACTTAAGTCACTCCCGCCGGTTTGCGGGCTCTCAACTCCCAGGACGACAGACGCAAGAAAGGCAAGCCACCGTAGAAAAGATGATCGTCGATAGCACCGGCGCGATGAATCGACTGCCGGGAAATGCTGGAGCCAATCTCCAGCTTCCAATTCCCGATAGGTGTGAACGAGCATGATAATCAATCGTAATGTCCAATTAGTTTGCTTAACGCGGTGGTCAACCGCTCTAACGCCAGTGATCTATCATTTGGATCTAGATGAACATCGAGGATGCAAAAGCTATCCGTGTGCTTCTGAGCTTCCTGCAATGCGTTTTCTAGCTGATCTTCTGTTCTGATATCAAACCCTTTGCCCGCCCCCAGAATCTCTGGAATCCGACTGTAGTTCCATAAGTGGATATCGTTGAATCTACCATCTACCATAGGGCGTTCAGTTCCATAGCCTTGATTGTTGAGGACAACAATGATGGGGTTGAGATGGAACCTCACAATCGTAGACAGTTCCATTCCAGTCATTTGAAAAGCGCCATCCCCCACCAATACCAAAGGACGAAGCGCTGGCTTGGCAAGCTGAATGCCAAGGCTTGCTGGCACGGCAAACCCAAGAGATGTGTAATAGGCTGGCGATATAAACTCTGTTGCACCATGAATTGTCATATCCACAGCGGCAAACATCGCGTCGCCCGGATCAGTAATCACTACTGTATCGTCGCCCAAAAACGAATTCAAACGCTGAAATAGATACCGCACAGTGACTTGGTTTCCTGTTACTGGGTCAGGGGATTGCGGAGGAGGTGGATTCGGGATATCTGAATCTTCTCGCCGGCGGAGATCGGCTTCCGCCAGGGCTCGAACAAAGTCTTCTATTTCCACGTCTTCATAAGTGTGGTAATGAATGGAAACCTTCTCACTTGTTACGTAAATAGACTTCCCCAGGTCGAGATGGTCTGTAAAAATTCCGAGATTGACGTCACTTAGAAAAACACCAAGAAGAATCAGGCAATCGCTTGATTCAACGTATTCCCTAACCTCTTCTCGACCCATCGCTCCTTCGTATACGCCTAGATACTGTGGGTGGGTTTCCACAATGACCGATTTGCTCAAGATTGTGGAAGCAACGGGGATATTGCTCTTCTCCAGGAAGCGGAGAAGCATTTCTTGCAGGCCAAATCGGTGTAGTTCCACACCTGCGATTATCACAGGTTTGTCCGCTGCATTGATGATGTCAATTGTTTCGTGCAATGCTTCCTGCAGCGTATTGCCATCGCTCATGCGTGCTGTCTCTGGAGGCGGCCGGCTCGGATTGACGGGAACGGAAATCATGTCACGTGGCACTTCGATATATACCGGGCGTTTATATCGAAGTGCCGCGCCAAGGACGCGATCGATTTCGCTACAGGCTGTTTGAGGATCATCGAGCACCGTGGTAGCCACAGTAAGCTGTTCAAACACCTTCAGTTGTGTGTCAAAATCTCGGACCTTATGATGCAGGAGTGGATTCTTACGCCGTTCATTGATGCCCGGTGCTCCACTTATCACAACAACAGGGGATTTTTCGGCAAATGCTTGCGCAGTCGTATTGGCCACCTTCAGACCCCCAACGCAATAGGTAATACAGATAGCTCCCAAACCACTGATTCTGGCATATGCGTCAGCTGCGAAGCCGGCTCCTTGTTCATCACAGGTGTTGATCACTTCCAATCGACTGTTTTCCAGCTCTTTGTAGATACCGAGAGCATAATCGCCGGGCACGCCAAAGATATGACGAACACCGTGTGCATAAAGTTTGTTAATAAGGTAACTGCTTATGGTGTGTACGTTATTCATAAGACCTCTTCCGTGCTCTGTGATGATAGCAGAACAAATACCATCATTCGATAACAAAGCCCCTGACTTTTTACCAGGGGCTTTGTTGCGCTTACTGTTGGATTAAGGGAAGCCAGTGAGGGATGGGGGTTGCTGTAGCTGTTGGAGTCGTTGTCGGTGAGCTGGTCGCTGTGAGTGTCGCTGTGGCCGTGGGTGTCGCTGTGGCTGTGGCTGTGGGTGTCGCTGTCGCAGTGGGTGTGACTGTGGGGGTGGGGGTTTGCGTTGGTGTCGCCGTCGCCGTCGGGGTTGGTGTTGCTACGGGCGTCGGGTCGGGTAAATCCCCTGAAGGCAGTGTGTACTCGAAGTATAGTTCGGGCAAGAGATCCGAATTCACGTTATCGCTGCTGGCGATCTGAGCCATGACATTGGCGCCGGCCTCACCTACGATCAGCCAGCCATTGTTTTCCTCTTCACCACTGAGGTAGTCTCGAACATCTTCAGTAATGGTAAACCAGGAGGATTTGTCTTTCGGCGCCAATGCACTTTCGGCACTGGCTTCGGCAGCACGATCATTAGGTCCAGCAGCCCCAACTGTCTGCCATGGAGAGCCGGTGGCTGCCTGTGGCCAGGTTGCTTCCATTTCTTCCCAGGGGCGTAACAAGCGATAGAGTTTCATGGTAAATGGGGCTCCGCCCAAATCCTCGACCGTATAGAGGCCTAGATAAGCTGTACTGACATTGGCATCTTCGGGCAGATCTTCCAGACTGACCTGGATAGGGCTTACTTGCTCTTCAGTGGGGCGCATCCACAATGTGCCATGCGATCCCCAATTGCGGTCTGGATCCCAGGCGCTGAGGATGGTATCCTTGATTCGGGGGTCGTTGCGTTCGGTCTTGATCAGGATCTTGCGCGGTTGCATGATGGCCGAACCGAAGTCTGCTTGAATGCCGCCCACCGATGCGCCCTGCCAGTTCATCAGGCGTTCGGGCATAGCGTCATTGGAATCATCGTCGATCAGGCCGTAGTTGAACTTCAATACCTGATTGGATTCGAGCATGCCACCAAGCATCGCCGCCGGAATCGCCACTTCGAGACTGTAACCGTCCGGGTTGAGCTGCCCGGCTGAGAGCACACCTTGGGGATCACCACCATTGTCGATCACACTACCATCGGGCCACAAGATCAATTCGTGGTCTGTGGGATCGGGGCGGGCATCGCCACTGACATCGAAGTTCACCTGAATGGCGTCTCCTTGAGCGAAAACGTCATCTGTGACGTCGAACCCGAAGAACAGGGTGTCCTCCCACCAACGTAGGCGCAGGGTGGCGCTGAGATCAGCGTCATCGGCCGGAGGTTGTCCCTGGATGCTATCGGCCGTACCACTGTTCAGCGTATAAGTATCCTCGTCGCTCCAATCGCCGAGATCGCCATCGATGGTGAGTTGGCCCAGCGAATGGGCGTTGAGTTGCGGTTGCTGGCGGTCGAATTGAAAGAGGGTGAGTTCTCCAAATGTGGTGGGGTCATCGTCCAGACTCTCTCCCGCCCAAATCAGAGTCGTGCGCGGCTCGGTTTCAGAGGCCGCCATGTCATAAAGAGCCACATTCACACCCATCTTCCGCAGATGCTCGAAATCATCGGCCAGGGCAGCGGTGGGAATGGCGGCTTCGACGATATAACCATCTTCCCTGGTGTCGATGGCGTACATCCAGCCTGCAGGTGGCGTTGCACCATTCACAGATAGACTGCCGTCGGCGCCGAAGATCAAAGTGTGATCGTCTTCGCCCTTCAGCCCATCTTGCAGGCCATCGAGGGCGACACCGAGGCGATCGGGGTTGGCGGGGTCGGTAACAAGTTCTGTATCATCCACCTCGATGCCTAAATAGAGTGTTTGGTCATTCCAACGCAGGCGTACATCTGCGTTGAGGTCTTGCGGCTCGGGCAAATCACCTTCGATGGTATCGGCGTCGTTGCTGTTGATGTTGCGCAGATAGGCGTCAGTCCATTCGCTCAGGTCGCCGTCGATCGTGGTAATGCCGGCCGCTCCAGCCACCAGGCGGCGATCAGGTTCGGCATAACGAAAGACCGTACCCTCTTCGCCGGCAGCATAGACCAATGTGCGGCTGAAAACGCTAACGCCGTGCAGATGGCGGTCGGCAGGGATATCGACATACGACCAGGTCTCACCACCATCCTCCGTGAAGAGCATCAAGCCTTCTTCGCCAACTGCCCAACCGGTGTTCTCATCTTCCATTTCGATGGCCAGGATCATGCGTTTATCATCGGCTATGGTATAGCTGTCCCAGTTGTAACCGCCATCGGTGCTATGCAGGATGCCGGTCGATACGCAAGGGTTCCCATGAACCCACGGGGCAGGACGTGCACAGCCTGCATACCACACGTTATCGAGTAATTCATTGCCATCGGCGTCGTAGACATCGATAGCGTGGAAGAACCAGCCCGCGTACTCAGTGGGTAGCGCCGGTCGGTGTCCATACGTGTAGCCACCATTGGCGGTAATACGAGGGCCGGGATTCGTCTTGAGGATGGAAATGGCGCCTTGGTTTTCGTTGAGCATGTCCAGGTCGATACCAGTGGTTCGAATCACGGGTAAAGATTCCTTCCATTCGGAGCCATCGGTTGTATAGAAGTAGTGGTGGGTGCCGGAAATGACGCCCCTCTTATCTGATGTACGATTGACATCATAGAGGAAACCGCCATAACCGACCGTCCATTCGCGTGTCCAGGTCTCTCCGCCATCGCTGCTGTGTACGACCAGCCCGGAACGACCCACCGCAGTGCAATCATCTGCATTGTTTGGATCACAGTCGATGTTCATCAACCAGGCGCCGGGCATATTGGCTGTAGGAGGAACCGCCGGATCAACACGGAATTCGTCGTAAAGCTCGCGCCAGGTGTTTCCGCCATCTGTTGTCTTCAGTCCTGTCACATGATCGCCGACGGCGTAGGCAACATTTTCCGATCCTGCCTTGATGCCGAAGTAGCGAGGATAGTGTCCACCGATCACATGGCGCCAGATGGTACCGTTGTCGGTGGCCCATATGAACCAGCTTGGTTGGCTCTGTTCGCCACCCCAGGCACCGTCATGTTCGGCAGATCCAGCGTCACCTTTCGCCCGTACCGGGCGTAGACCCGAGCGACGTCTCCGGCCAGCTGGCGCATCATGTCCACCTGGTGGGTCGCCATCTCCACCAGCTGTCCTCCGGACTTTTCGTACACCCGCCACCAGTGGTTTTCGTCCCCGGGAAGGCCACCCCAGCGGTTGGCGCTTATCATGGCGATCTCCCGATTCTCCAGAAAGAGCTTCGCCCCCTGCATGCTGAGCTGGACCAGGATATATGTCTCACTGAAGTTGCGGTCTTTTTTAAGCTCTGCATCCTTTATATAGTTGCCGGCATTAAAGCCGGTATCTGTGTTTATTAGATAAGGGACCTTTTTCATAGCTCCGGTATATTGGTCAAATTCATTCTGGAACAGCGTCTTCCTGTTTGGAGGCAATTGAAAAGAATCCATATCAGCATCTTCATACATTCTCTCATCAACAAGTCTTAATTCCGTCATTACCGGTTTGCCGACCATGTTGACCAGCAGTTCCCTGTCCTTTACCGAAAAGGCCCTGATAATTACAGTAGCGTCTTTTCCTGTCTCTACACTTGCATCCCTGACACCAATGATCTTAAGTCTCTTCCTGGCCATGTCCGCGACATCTTCAGCATACTGCCTTTTCATTTCGTCACTATTATCGATGTTCACCTTTAAAACCATCTCCAAC
>PIVW01001480.1 GCA_003353825.1 Chloroflexota bacterium | reverse complement strand
AGGTGAATATCGATGGTACGGATCTGAAGCAGTTGACCCACGGCGACTATGATGACCTGGATCCTATCTATTTGCCTGATGGCAAGATCATGTTCTCCACAACACGCGCAAACTCGTATGTCCGATGCCTGCCTACTTCACCTTCATTTGTCCTGGCGCGAGCAGAGGCCGATGGGAAAAACATTAGAATCATATCGCGTAATAATGAGCCTGACTTTTTCCCGACCATGATGCCCAACGGCAGTGTGATCTATACGCGCTGGGAATATACCGAAAGGCCGCTATGGCGTCTGCAGGGGCTTTGGACAACCAATCCGGATGGAACCGGGACGCGCGTGTTCTGGGGTAACCGATCGCACTACCCGGACATGCTGGTGGAGGCCCGCCCGATACCGGGCACGGATAAAGTGATGTTCGTTGGAGCGGGGCATCATCTTTTCCATATCGGAAGTCTGGGGGTTCTGGATGTTGGCGAAGGTCGTGAGTTCCCTGATGGCATACGCAAGATTACGACCGATATGGCATGGCCTGAAGTGGGTAATCCTGAAAAGGATTGCCCGCCTGCATCTCCAAATTACCACATCAGCGGCAACTACAGTTC
>PIVW01000190.1 GCA_003353825.1 Chloroflexota bacterium | reverse complement strand
TGAAGGAGGAGGGGGCGGCGCAGGTTGGCTGCCAGGAGGGGGTGGTGGTGCGGATGCAAAAGAGCCTGGACTTTGTGAATGTGTTGGCGCTTGCACAGCTACAATACTTAGCATCAGAATAAGAAGACCGAAAATCTGAAATGAGAATCCAATCAAGTCAACCCTTCCCTCCCTGTTTGTTTGCGCCAAAGTTATCTTTGCTAACCACCAAGGAACTTTTATGGTATGTTGGTAACTTGGATTTATGTATCCTAACCACCATACGATCACGCCTGAGATTGACATAAAACACCAATCGGCGAATCGTTCACTATTAAGAGCCATATCAATTACTTCCATTACATTTTCCACTCCTTCTTCGTAACTATTCAGGCACCGAATAGCGGACGGAAAAGCTAACTGACCCCAACATGTAGCGGCTGTCTTTCAAGAATCGCCCCTTTAGGTCAGATTTTCACGGTATTGGATGGTTCTTTGGAGCCAAAAACCGTGTGTTTTCGATACGACAACTACAATATATTGTGGTTTTTGGCTTTTCAGTTTCACATCTAGTGGCTGAATAGTTACCCTTCTTCTTTATTTGATTTCTTTCTATCTACCAAGATTCAAGGTTGGTGAATACACTTCCGATAATAGATCTGAGGAAGTCTTTCTTGGTAATTCTCCCAATGTCCGCCTTTGCATTTAGTCGCATGGCGCGTCGCGCGTCCATCCACAATCCTGAAGTGTCAAACTGTAACTGTTCGCCAGACGAAGGTGCTGGTCCTATGATTTTTCCAACAATACCACCAGTTACAGCACTAACAAGAAGTGCAGTAGCAGAGATCTTCTCCCCATTAGACGCTTGTGTCAAAGCATATTGTGCTGTATTGGCCGATGCCCCAGCTGCAGCCGCCCCTCCTCCGGTGGATACAAATGTTGACGCACCACCAGATAAGAAACCTACTCCAGCAGCGATTTTCACGTCACCTGAATCCACACCCGTAATCCGCTCACTTAGTGAGCCTTCATTGGTTGCTGCTTGTGCGATCGCATTTCCGGTAGCGCTTGCACCACTACCAATAAGTCCATGCGCTACTTTTGGAGCGAGATATGCCACGCCGTTTTTGATGATTGCGCCAGTTACTATCGATGGTCCAATAATAACCGCTGCTGGAGCGGCCACGCTAGCAAACATCCAAAAGAATACTTCCTCTCTTGATGATGCGTTTCTAGGGTCATTTCGGTACTCTTGTATTGCAGTATTGCCTTCCGCAATGGGTGATTCAGTATTCGGACACAAGCCACTCGTTCCATAGGGGCCTTCATCCATCCGCACATCTCCTGAATATCGTACTATGCAATGCCCGCTCGGGTCAGTATATCTGAGAGGATTATTTCGGGTATAGGAATATCTGTTAAGGTCCGAAGGGTTGCCAGGGTTGGGCACAATCGTATCAGCCTGCGCGAACCGCCCGAGCGCGGGGTCGTAGTATCTGGCGTTGTACTAGTACAGGCCAATGGCTTCGTCAAAGCGCTGGCCGGTGTAGCGCATCGGCGTTTGTACGGGCATGTTGCCGTCAGCAGCACTGTTCCAAGTATACCGCAGTTCGCCAAATGTTCGGTAGCGGTCTTCCCACAGTTTGATGCCGCCGCCATTGACGATGACACTGGTGCTGCCCAGGTGGTCGCGGAACACATAGCGCAGGCCGTTGTTCTGTGGGTATCCGCTGCGCCTGAAGGAGACAAGGCCGGAAGCGGCGCTGTAGTATTGGGTGTAGCCACTGCCCTCGGTCTCTTCGTAATGCGGGTAGGGATAGTAGGTTGTCTCACCGTTGACAACAGCCTTGACGCGGTTGCCGTCTCCGTCATATGTGTATTCGGCCACAACCGTCGCCCCCAGGGTGACTGGCTCAGACAGGAGGGACTGCGTCGAGAAGGGGAAGATGAAGACGCCGATGCGGGTCGAAACGCCCATGGCACAAGAACAGCCTTGGGCAATAATCAGGTAGTAGGATGAGGTTGTGGTTGTGTGGATGTAACTGGTTTCGACAGGCCCCGTCAGGGTTGCCAACAGGGTCGAACTGCTGTCTACCAGGTGAGAAGTAGGGGGAGCTGCTCTGCCAGACCTGGTAGCCGTCAGCCCCTACCACCGGCGACCAACTGAGGTGGATGTCGTCACCTTCGCGGGTGATGGTTGCCGGGGCGTTGTCCACCAGGGAGACGGTGCTGAGGCGGTTCTCGGCGTCGTAGGCCAGCAGGTAGAGATCGCTGCCTGCCAGGCGCGTGGTGATGTTGCCGTTGGCGTCGTAGCAGGCCCGGATATCGCGCTAGGCGGTGGCTGCATGGGGGTGATCGCCATCATCGTAGTTGTTGAGGCCATCCGTAGCGAGGTCAGGCTCACCCTTGCGCGTGAGGTTGCCGTTGGGGTCGTAGGTGTAGGCTTCGCGGTAGTTTCCCGCCCAGTCACTGTAGATCGTGGCCGATATCACGCGCCCTCGTTCGTCGTAGGTCCAGGTTGCCAAACCCACATTGCGGCTATCCAGCGCTGTGCGCCTGCCCTTGCCATTGCTCTGCTCACTGCCATCCCACTGTGTGTCATAGTGGTGAGTGGCACGCCACTCCAGGGTTCCCTGGCAATCGGCGCTGCTGTCCTGGTCTTCTCGCACATACAGCAGGCGATTGAGTTCATCATAGGTATAAGTGGAGAAGGTGGTGTCATGGCGTGAACATATATCATTGCCCAGAATTTAACGGACGCATAATCTCCACCACCATCTCCCAGTCAAAGTGGCTAATCTTCTGACATGCGAATCCCTGTCTGCCCCGGCATCATCAACAACAGAGTGTCGAAAGGCTGCCTAACACTTCAGTTCACCTGACGTCGGGCTAGCAAGACAAGACGTACTTAAATTAAATATAACGGTGCTGGCAATTTGCTTCTGACAGATGTGTGTGTGGGGGTTGAGCGAGTCGGTGAGAGTAGTACCCCCAACAGAGATTTGATACGAGTCGCTGGTGTCGTGTGAATCCGGCAACTGATATGCAAGATATCTGTCCCCGGCGAATGCCGCAACACTTTAACTGATTTCAATCTCCCATGATGAATGTAATTCAAGGCACACAAATGTTGACAAGGATAACTTAAGTGTGCTACGTTCTGATATATCACTGATATGTAAGATATTACAAGATCTTCCCCTCGTCTTTGTCAGCACAATGATGTGCAACCTCCGAAGAGTGGGAGCAGCATCCCCACTATGGGTCGCTCCCTTTTCTTTTTTATAGAGAGAGTTAGATATGTCCGAGAATCAAGATGATCACTTTCATATCAAGGCGCCCTGTAGTAGATTGTCCCACGCACAATGCGAGAGATTATACGCTGCCTGTCTGCAGATCCTGGAACGAACCGGCATCCTACTCTATGAGCAGGATGCGTTGGATCTTCTGAAAAAGGCGGGTGTGGGAGCTATCGCAGGGAATCGGGTGCGCATTCCCCAGCAATTGGTGGAGTGGGCCAGAAGTACGGCCCAAACGCATGTGGCATTGTATGATCGCCACGGTGAACCTGCGATGAACGTGGGCGGTCGAAACACATACTTTGGACCAGGATCCGATTGTCTGTACATCGTCGATCACCTGTCGGGAATAAGACGACGGGCAAAATTAAGGGATATCGACGCAGCAATGACCGTGGCAGATGCACTCTCTCATATCGATTTTGTGATGTGCATGTTCCTGCCCGAGGATGTCGAGCAGGCTGTAGTTGATCGCTATCAGATGGTGTCGATGATCAGAAATAGCAGCAAACCTCTTATGTATGTAACAACGGACTTTTCCGGCTGCGTCGATGCGGTTGCCATGGCCGAAATCGTACGAGGAGGGGAGGTGGCTCTGCGGGAAAAACCCTTTACGGCCTGCTATGTGAATGTCACTACCGGTCTCGTGCACAATCAAGAAGCATTACAGAAACTACTTTATCTCTCCGGGAAGGGCTTACCCTTTGCCTATGTTCCATCCACGCAAGGGGGGGTGACGGCGCCGACCACTGTCGCAGCTGCGCTTGCCGTCTCCCAGGCGGGCGCCCTGGCAGGTTTGGTGCTCTCTCAACTCAAACGTGAAGGTACACCCTTTATCATGCCTGGATGGGGTGGCAATATGTTGGACATGCGCACCACGGTCCAGCCTTATGCGGATCCCGACAAACGTATGGTCGCTGCTGATTTCGTGCACTGGCTGGGGCTGCCAATGTTTGCCCTGGCCGGTTGCAGCGATGCAAAATCCGTCGACCAGCAGGCGGCGGCCGAAGCAGCGTTGACCCTGATGACAGACAGCCTGGCCGGGGCCAATATCGTCCATGATCTTGGTTATCTGGAGTCGGGCCTGAGCGGTTCCCTGGCTCAGTTGGTGATCTGTGATGAGATCCTGGATTGGCTTTCGCACTTCATGCGACCTGTAGATATCAGTGACGAGAGCCTGGCCCTTGACCTGATCGATGCCCAGGGTCCAGAAGGCCAGTACCTGGATGCCGACCACACGTACGCCCATTTCCGCCGGCGCTGGTATCCCAACCTGTTCGAACGGGATAACTACGAGATGTGGCATGCGCAGGGTGGCAAGACTCTTGGGGAGCGTGCAACAGAGAAAGTTGCGGAGATCCTGGACGCACATCAACCTGATCCGCTGCCGGACTCGATGGTACAAGCCCTTGAAGCGATCCTCCAGCGCCCAGAAAATGGCACTCCAACATAGAATTAAACGTATTGCGTATTGCGTGTTGTTTGTGCTAACGAATCACGCCTTTTTAGTAGAAGCCATGCAGATTCCGAAAGAGCCATAATTAATTGACAACCGTTAGCCATTGACTTATTATCCGTCCCATATAAAAAACAATCAGTACATTCATCTATGACCCTATACAAGGAGGTTCGCACAATGAGTGAAGTACTCTCTGAGATATCTACAACCGTCATCCGTGGTAATCTGGATGAGATTGAAGATCTGACAGAAGATGCATTAGGCGATGGCCTGGACGCCCAGCAAATCTTGAATGAAGGGCTCATGCCTGGTATGGATCACGTGGGCGTAGAATTTAGGGCCGGCCGCCTGTTCGTTCCCGAAGTCCTGCGCTCGGCCAGGACCATGCAGCGCTCGATGGACATTCTCAAACCTCTACTGGCAGCAGAAGGGGTGGCGATGGTGGGCAAAGTCATGTTGGGTACTGTCAAGGGCGATTTACATGATATCGGTAAAAATCTGGTGGGCATGATGTGTGAGGGCGCGGGGTTTGAGGTGCAGGATTTGGGTAAGAATATCTCTCCCGAAGATTTTGTCGTGGCCGTGAAGGAATTCAATCCGGATGTGGTGGGTATGTCCGCCCTGTTGACTACGACGATGCGTTCAATGGAACACACCATAGATGCCCTACAAGAGGCGGGTGTACGGGAACACGTCAAGGTGATGGTCGGCGGAGCCCCGGTAACAAAGGATTTTGCCGACAAGATCGGCGCCGATGGCTATGCATCTAATGCTGCGGCTGCTGTAGACCTTGCCAAACAATTTGTAGGAGCGGCCTAAACCGATCTATATCCCTCTCTCCAGGAAATCGCTGCCTTTGTGGGGGATAAGAGATATGAATTCACATCGTTTACCTAGCGTCCACCTCCAATGAACCAATCTTCCGTATCAGAATCGAAACCGGGACAGCATTCCCAGACACTTTTTTAGGGGACATTCCATGCGAGGAAACTACCGGACGAATTACGGAACCCGTTTCCAAATGCTGTCGCAAGACCAATTGCTAGAACTCTTCAGTGGTGTGCTCCATGTCTTAGAGCATACAGGCCTTGAAGTACATCACGAGGAAGCGCGCGATATTCTCTCGAAGACTGGCGCCTGGGTGGATGGGCTTCATGTACGGATACCTTCGTATCTTGTGAAGGAAGCGCTTCAAAAGGCGCCCCGTAGCTTCACCATTTATGCCCGTGATGGCAATGCCAAACACGATATACGCATTGGCCCAGGCAGGGCGCACTTTGGTCCGGGACCGACCCCACCGAATTTTATCGATGTCGAAACGCAGGAACGCAGGCCCTACCTGCGAAACGATGCCGAGATTGTGGCAAAAGTCTGTGACGCCCTGCCCAACATTGATTTCTGCGAATCTCTGGGCACCATCAACGACGTGCATCACGAACTGGCTGCATCCTACGAATTTGCCACCATGTTCCCCAATACCAGCAAACCAATTGTGGCCTGGTCCTATGGGAAAGATGATGCTGAGGATATTCATAAGATCGCCATTGCAGAAGCCGGGGGGCAGAAAGCGTTTGAGTTACGTCCAAACTACGTACACTATTGCGAGCCTCTATCGCCGCTGGTTAGCACCTTCGAAGCGATGGACAAGCTCATTTTCGCTGCAAAGCATCGCCTGCCGGTGATCTTCACCCCGTGCCCACTTGCCGGCGGTACGGCGCCCGTCACGGCGGCTGGTGTTATCATCCAGGCGGCAGCCGAGTCCTGGATGGGATTGGTGGTCGCCCAGGCTCTTAAGCCCGGCGTACCCTTCTTCATGGGTGGTGTGCTCTCGGTGTTGGATATGAGTGCTATGATCTTGGCCTATGGCGCCCCTGAGTTATCACTGATGATGGCCGGGATCACCGAACTCGCCCACTTTGCCGGCCTGCCCCTGTGGCAGACGGGCGGGTGCACCGATTCGAAGACCCTGGATGAGCAGGCCGCACTCGAGGGCTCGCTGTCGGTCTTTTTCTCGGCGTTATCGGGCGGCGATCTTTGCCACGACGTCGGTTACACCGAAAGTGGATTGACGGGCTCGATCTTTCAGACAGCGATGATGGATGAGGCCATTGGCTACGCCCGCCGTATCACCAGAGGTATCGAGGTCAATGAAGACACGTTGGCTGTCGATGTCATCCATAACGTGGGACCCAACGGTCATTACCTGCGCGAGGACCACACCCATCGTTACTACAAGAACGAGTTTTGGTATCCCAAGCTCTGCGACCGCCGCAATTATGAGGAATGGGACATGATGGGGCGGACTACAATGGGAGATCGGGTGATTGCACGCGTGCACGATATCCTGGCTACTCACCAATCCTCACCGATTCAGCCCGAAACCGAAGCCGCTATCCAACAAGTGCTCGAAGCTGCCGAAGCTCGGGTGCAGGTGCAGGCCTGACGTTAGCAACACGCTTTGTTTGCTCACTGCAATGGAGTGAAAACCATGAGTCGAATATACGAACGTCTATCGACAGCAATCCTGGAAGGAGAAATCGATCGGATGCCCAATCTGGTGCAGCGAGGTTTGGATCAGGGGCTCCCACCCAAAGACATCCTGGATAAGGGCATGGTGCCGGGGATGGATGAAGTTGGCGCCAGATTTCGGCGGGGCGACATGTTCGTCCCTGAGGTCATTCGATCTGCCGATGCTATGCAAGCTGGTTTGGGTGTATTGCGGCCCAGATTGTCGGAGAGCGGCGTCGAACTTCTTGGAAAGATCGTGCTGGGGACTGTCAAATGTGATCTTCACGATATCGGCAAGAATCTGGTTGGTATGATGTGTGAGGGCGCCGGCTTCGAGGTCATCGATCTCGGTTTCAACATCGAACCAGATGCATTTATCGTCGCTATCAAAGAGCACCAACCGGCTGTGGTAGGCATGTCTGCCTTACTCACGACCACCATGCGGGCGATGGGCTACACCATCAACGCCATCCGCGAAGCTGGTCTGCAAGATCAGGTGAAGATCATGGTCGGTGGCGCGCCGGTCGACGCTGAATTCGCAGAACGTATTGGCGCTGACGGCTATGGCTCGAATGCACCGGCCGGCGTCGAACTTGCCAAACAACTCGTAGGCGCTATCTGAGCGGCGCCATTTAAGGAGAGACTAGCACAAAATGTTTGGGGAATTACCGGTCGTTTTCATAGCCTGCCAGGTGTTCCAGGAAATGTTCGAGCGTTTCTTGCCGGAAGCACTTGCCGAACAAGTGACCTATCTGCAGTATGGCCTTCACCGCATCCCTCTTCAGATCGCCGGCGCCGTGCAAAACGAATTGGATGCCCTGACAACGCCCAGCCTGGTGGTGATAGGCTATGGCCTGTGCGGAAGTGGTATCACCGGCATCCGCTCTGATATCCATACACTCCTCGTTCCCCGCATGGATGATTGTATTGCCATGCTGTTGGGATCCCGCCAAGCCTATCTGCACGAATTCCAGGCTGTGCCCGGCACCTATTGGCTAAGCAAAGGGTGGCTGGAATCAGGTAGCCATCCCCTCAAAGAGTACGAAGAATACAGTGAACGGTACGGTTCCAAAGAAGCGATCTGGTTACTTGACCAACAATATCAGAATTATGAACGACTGGCACTGGTAGCCCATAGCCAGCAAGATCTGGATGACTATCATGAACAAGCCCTACAGGTTGCCCGGTTTTGCGAACGCTGGCACCTGCGCTACGAAGAGATCCTTGGATATGATGACTACGTAAAGCATCTGATCGAAATTGCCCTCGGCGAAAGAGAAACTAGCGACGAATTCGTGATCATCTCGCCCGGTGGAGAAATCCAGCTAGATCAGTTTCTCTAACTAAACTACAGCCCTTTACGCCATAGACTCGGAGAACAACCATGCAGGTCAAACGAAATAACTACCAGGTCAATGCCACACCCCTATTCGAAGTGCTCAGCGAAGAGGAGATCGAGGCGATCTACTTTTCGGCATTGCGTGTGCTTTATGAGACAGGTGTCAGGGTGTATGACAAAGAGGGGGTCGATTTGGCGCATGCCGGTGGAGCCATCGTTGAAGATGTTAAGGACGATAGCGCCCTTGTCAAGATGCCCTCCTACATGGTAGATCGAGCCCGATCAACCTTGCCCAGAAAAGTAACAGTCGTGGGTCCGGATCGGAAGAACCGGATGGAGCTGTACAAGAACCAGATTTATTTTGGCTGTGGCTCTGACACCCCCTTCACCATCGATCCCTATACCGGGGAACGCAGGCGTGCGACCTACAATGATGTCAAGAACTTTGCTCGCTTAGCAGAAGCTATGCCTAACATCGATTTTCACATGTCCTTGGGCATCGTGCAAGACACGGCGGTTGGTACTTATGATCGCTGGCAGTATCTGGCGATGCTGGAGGGTACGAATAAACCGATCAATGTTACGGCAGTAGATCTGGAAGGCGTCCGCGATCAACTTGAGATGGCGACTATTCGTGTCGGCGGCAAAGAGGAGTGGAAGAAGGGGCCGATTTTCTCTCTCTATATCGAGCCTGTTTCTCCCCTCAGTCACTCGGAAGAGGCGGTGCAGAAGTTGCTTTTTGCTTCAGACAATGACATCCCCTTCGTCTACACGCCCTGTCCACTGGCGGGCGCCACCGCCCCAACCACCCTGGCGGGCACCGCCGTTCAGGCCCTGACGGAAAGTTTGTTCGGCATCGTCCTCAGCCAGTTACGTAAGCCCGGCGCGCAACTCATCATCGGCGGTCTCATGTCTAATATGGATATGCTCACCACCATCTATTGTTACGGCTCACCGGAGATGGCCTTGCTTAGCGCTGCATACACCCAGATCACCAAGTGGCTTGGTGTGCCAATGTACGAGACGGCTGGCTGTTCCGATGCCAAGCTCTTCGACGAACAGGCGGCCATGGAAGCTGCTATCAACATCGCCACCGCGGCCCTGACAGGTGGCAACATGATCCATGACGTCGGTTATCTCGAACAGGGACTCACCAGTTCCATGGATCTCATGGTGGCCTCTGATGAGATCATCGATATGGTAAAGCGTATCTTGCGCGGGATCCCGGTCACAGACGTGTCCATGGCCCTGGATGCAATAAACGACGTCGGTCCGGGCGGCCACTTCCTGGAACAGGATCACACCTACCGTCGCTTCCGAGAGGAGATCTGGCAACCTAAGCTGATCGACCGCAAGAACTGGGAAGATTGGCAGGAAGCAGGCGCCAAACGCCACAGCCAGCGCGTTCATGAGCGCGTTATCGAAATCATCGAAGCCGACGACGAGCCGCTGTTGGATGAGGCCATGTACAAAGAACTTCGCCGTGTCTGTGAGCTGGCCGACGCCAGGCACAAGGACGAAGAATTAGACATGGCTATGTTCGTTTGAGGGTAGTGGTTATATATTAACTGATAGGACACCATTCTGTGTTGTAATAGTGGAGGTATAATAGGAGTACCGCCTCATGGAAGCTATCAGATTTAGAAAATGACAGTGTTTTTCGCA
>PIVW01000726.1 GCA_003353825.1 Chloroflexota bacterium | reverse complement strand
CGTAAGGAGACGCTCGCGAAGACATCACGAATTTCATATTTCGGCTAGAAACTGACCCTCGCTAATAGATGGTGAATCATTAATTGACAAAGAATCTACCAACATGGAGAGTGTGTCCGGATAGATTGCGGTAGAGGGTTTTTGGAGATTTCACATGCAGGCTTATGAAATAGTATCAGACGGCGGTGTCGATGCTCTTGCGTTGAACGAAAGGCAATCGCCGGAACCAGGGAAGGGGGAAATACTTGTTGATGTTCGTGCGTCGTCAATAAATTATCGCGACCTTTCAACAATTGAAGACCCAATCCCACGTGGCATTACGTTCCCGCGCATCCCGAACTCTGACGGTGCTGGTGAGGTGATCAGTGTTGGCGCTGGCATCACCAGGTTTAAAACTGGGGACCGTGTAGCAGGATGTTTCTTCCAGAACTGGTCTGACGGCCGAATATCAGCTGAAGCCATGGCCAGCGCAATGGGCGGTGCCATTGAAGGTATCCTCGCCGAAAAAGTAGTGTTGAGTGAAGTCGGAGCGGTACATATTCCAGCCCATATGTCTTTTGAAGAAGCGGCTACGCTTCCATGTGCCGGGTTAACGGCCTGGAACTGTTTGGTTGAACAAGGTGGCCTGAAACCAGGAAATACGGCACTATTTCTTGGCACTGGTGGAGTCTCAACCCTCGGCTTGCAGATTGCAAAAATGATGGGTGCGCGTGCGATAGTCACCTCATCTAGCGATGAAAAACTAGAACGAGCCAAAAGCCTTGGCGCAGATGAGCTGATCAACTATCGCGAGAACCCTGATTGGGAAGCAAAAGTTCTGGAAATGACCAATGGTACCGGTGTCGATGTGACTATTGAAACCGGCGGTGGCGGGACTTTAGAGAAAACAATGGAGGCTACTCGGATTGGCGGAACCATCAGTTTGATCGGAGTTCTAACCGGTGGGATGATTAACCCCACGACAGTGATGCGAAAATCAATTCGTTTGCAAGGGGTCTATGTTGGAAACCGACGAATGTTCGAAGACATGAACGCGGCGTTGACCTTGAACCAAATACATCCTGTTGTTGACCAGGTATTTGATTTTGAAGATGCACGCGCTGCCTATCACGCAATGCGTGTTGCAGGGCATTTCGGTAAGCTGGTAGTGAAGGTTTAAACGTCTTTGGTGTAACTGTCGAGGTGGAGCCCATACGGTTTCAACCTGTGGGCTCGTTCAGCGTCTAAAGCCCCCTGATTTATGGAATCTGAGCACCTGCATTCTCCAAAGGAGACGCTGAAAAATCTCTCGTCAGAGGCAATCTACGGCCAACAGCGGCCACTCGCGGGGTGGTGCATGAATGACTCTGAAGTGCCCTAAACGGACACCCAGCCGAATGTGAATTTCACGACTAAGTGGTACTGAAAAATTCGGGAATAAAATCAGTTTTTTTTGTAACATAGGCATAACTGCCATCGGAACTCCGAGTCAGAGAAGAAAAGTTAATCATGAACAAAGACATACAACCAGCCATCACCCCGTTAAATCTGGAGCATTTAATAAAGCCGCTGAAAGCATACGGGTTTTCCAGCGAGGATACCCATCGCCCGGGACCTGAAAGTATTCTACCTGACTGCCGGGGAGGGTTGGGAATGAGACGCAGAATGCGGGTTTTGCTAACAGGCTTTTTGGCAACCCTGGCACTGGCCGGTTGCGCGTCTACGCCGCCGGATCGAGCACTTTCCACCAGGGAACCAGCCTACGCTTCGTTGCCGAATGGACACAACCCGATGAATCCGGATCAGCTTTCATCCATGTACGCCGCGGCGTCCGGGGTTGAAGAAAACCTCGCTCGCCAAATGGAACGTAAACGCGGTCACGCGCTCAACATGCTCTCCCTGTCAGGGGGTGGTCAGAACGGTGCCTTCGGTGCCGGCTTCCTTATCGGATGGCGCGAGAGCGGTCAGCGGCCAGAGTTTGATTTCGTCGGCGGTGTGAGTACCGGCTCGTTACTGGCAACGCACGCGATGCTGGGCACTCCAGCCGACGACGCGATACTCGAGCAGATGTACACAACGATCACCGACAAGGATATTTACAAGGGCAGGTCAATATTTGGCATCCTGTCTAGTGATTCCCTTAGAGATACCGCACCGCTGCAAGCGCTCATCGCCAAATACATCACCGCCGAGACCTTGCAGCGAGTAGCTGCCGCTTTCGATGATAATAGACTGTTAATGGTCGGCACTACCAACGTTGATTATGGCCAGACCTGGGTATGGAATCTATCACTCATTGCGAAGCACGGTAAGCTCGACCTTTATCGCAAGGTATTGCTCGCATCAGCGTCGTTCCCTATCGTTTTTCCACCGGTGGAAATCGATCGCCATCTCTTCGTCGACGGTGCCGCGCGTTCTAATGTAGTTGTTATTGGCGTAGGCGGGTCGAAGCAACCCGGGCCGCCTCTGTATGGACCCGGCAACGTCTACCTGATTTCTAACGGC
>PIVW01000189.1 GCA_003353825.1 Chloroflexota bacterium | reverse complement strand
CTCCACAGCTGTAAATCGGACCACTGCATCACCTACTGCTTGATCTGTGTCGGGTGGTGGTACCGATACTGGCCAGGTCACCTTGATCTGTCCTCCCGCCGGTATACTGATCTCATGCATCAGCGCCCCTTCTGTGGTCAGGCCCTCCGCCTGCAACTCGACCTGTACATGGCGCTCGACTTCGGTATTGTTGTTGACAATAGCGCCGATCTCGGCCTGGTCACCACTGGTGAAGAAACGAGGAAGGACCGGGCGCAGCAACAATGGCAGGCTCGTGACGATCTCAGTCGTCGCCTCGCCCACTTTGGTGTCCATCGTAACGCCGCTGCCATGTAATCGCCAGGTGGTCAGATTATCGGGCAAAGTCACCGTGATCTGGGCTCGGCCATTTGCATCGGTAACCAGTGCCGGCTCCCACAGGGCGGTATCTTCAAAATCGCTGCGAATCGACAGGCCGCCGTCACCACCGCCGCCACCACCGCCCTTGGCGCCTTCCTGTAACTGTTGATTGAGCCTGTCGATATTGAGCACCAGTGAGCTGGCAGTGAAAATGCCCAGGCCGCGCTTGCGATAGAAGGTGTCTAAAAGGGTTCTTTCCTGCCCGGAAGTGAGACTCAGCAGGGCTTTGTCGACCAGTGCCAGCGAGAACTCCCCCTGCACGGGCGCGCCCTCAGCGTCCCTGACGTCGACAGTGAAGGTGACTGCGGCGCCAGGTTCCAGCAGCGGTTGGCTGGGCGTAAGGGTGACATCGAGTTCCTTAGGTGCAGTATCTACCGGCAGTTCCACGATGCCCAGCTTGAAACTGCCCAAATCACTTGTCCTTTCGTCCTGGCCTTTGACCAGTACCACCGAGACATAGGCGTTGGGTACGAAACGCTCGTCGATGGGGATTTCCAGTGTCTCGGAATTACCTTGCAATGTGATTTGTCGAATGTCGAGAATACCAGCTCGTTCAATGGTGACGAGTGCTTGCACGTCGCCCTGATAGGGGTGGGGAACGAGAACTTTGGCTGTATCCCCGACCTGGTAGAGTCGTTTGTCTGTCACTAGCTCGATACGGTCGTTGTTCTCGACCCGCCAGCTCGCGTAAGATCCGGGCTGATCACCGACCCACACAAAGGCGCTACTGCGCACATCATTCCCCATGTCATCCCTGACGATGGCACTGATCTTATATTGCCCGCCGCTATCAGGCCTCCAGCTAAACAAGGCTTCACCTGTGGCGTCCGTGGTCACGGTTTCGCTGATAAGTGGGGTCTCTTCGACGCGCGTCACCCAGTAGAATTGTCCGTTGTCGGCCTTCTCTTGCACGGTGTTCCATTTGGCCCTGCTGACGACAATTGTGATATCTCGGTTGGGCTGGGGCTGGCTGTCCCAATCGACGGCAATAACGTCGATTTCGCTGCTGTCGTCGGCCGTGGTCACATAGTCTCGGGGTGATATGCCCGGATAGATCAAGCCTTTGTGTACCAGCACGCTCGTATTCGTTGCCACTTCCTGGTTGTTCAGGTCGGTGATGCGCACGTCGACGACGAAACGTTGGCTCTGAGTACGGTCGCCGATATCTGCCGGGATAGAGAAGGTGAACTGACCTTGGCTATCGGTTTGGCCTGTGCCGCTGGTGAGCGTCTCACCGTAGCGTTGGGACTGGCGTGAATCCCACCCGCTGTAATCGTTGAAGTTATACCAGCGGCCGCCACCGCTGTCGGCGAAGTTGAAATAAGCATCTTCGCTGAATACCGTCCAGGCTACACCCGCATCTGCCACCGGCCCACCGAAGAAGTAGTTAGCAGTGAGTGTTGCGTTTATGCTATCGCCTTGGAGATACTCATGGTGGTCGGTGCTAAGATCGATCTCGAATTCAGATTTGCGGTATTCGGCGACCTGAAAACCATAGGAAAATGTGGGGTTGTAAGACACACTGGCCGGCGGATGCAGAAAGCGAACTTGGAGATTGTAGAATCCAAGACCGGCCTCTTCTGGCAAGGGCAGGGCTCCATTGATAGTGCCAAAGGCATTGGTTTCGTGGATGGCGTTGTAGATCTCGTTCCCTTGGCTGTTTTTGATAATGACTTCGAGTTGCGTCCCCGTTGGAGGTACTTGAAAACTAGCATCGTCATCCTGACGCAGGATCGTCTTCCAGTACAAGACCTGGCCCGGCCTGTAGATGGGGCGATCTGTGTAGATATGACCAAACCAAGCTGCGGGTGAGAATTCTGCTTGTAGACCAAAATCCCAGGGTGAGAGTCCCTGTTGCCATTCGCTGCTGGCTACTGCATAACTGGCATCATCGGGCTCACCAGCAAAAACGATCAATGGATCCCAGGGCTCGCTGGAGCGGAAAGGTGTGTGGAAGATGCCGTCGGGGCCGGTTGTCCCCCTCGCACTGGCGGCACCCTCGACCCGAATCGGTACATCGGGAACGGGTTGGCCGCTGCGCAGATCGGTTGCCCAGACCAGCATCTCCTGCGCACCTTTTTTGATTATGAGGTTGAGGGGTGACACGATCAGCAGATGTCTTGGGACTTCTTGTGGGGCGTACTCGATTTCAGGCGCACGCATTTCCAACCAGTAGACCCCTGCCGCCAAGGGGCCACCCTCTTCAGCCAACGCTATCTTCTGCAGTACATTTTCATTGAGGGGGGCATCGACTTCGACCGACCAGGTTCTGACAACATGATTGGGCCTGGGAGCGTATTCGTTCAAACCCTGCCAGCGATCTCGTCCCAGCAGCCGGGCGATGTCTTGCTCGGGCACCTGGTAGAGATAAAAATCCAGGCGGGAGATATTGCGATAACTGACCGGGATCAGGGTCTCGTTGTAGGCGTTGTAGGTTCCGGCATCATTACCGGGCAGGTTGATGTGGGCAAAGGGTTTACGGTCGCGGGTGCTGAAGCGGATGTGGTAGTCATCACCCAGGGTATTGCCAAATATATCGCCAATATCTTGCGACAGGATCACGTCATAAACCGTGCGCGGGGTCATCGGCCAGTTGACGGTAAGCAGGTTGTTATAAGATGAGAAGTAGGTATAAACGCCTGTGGGTTTGGGCAGGATCGTCAGCGCGCCTTTGCCTAGAGTCTTCTGATCTACGATGCCGTTAAAGCTGATCTCAAGATTGCTTTCAGGGGGCACATCACTAGTGCCATCGCTGGGCTTGCTGGAGCTGACGCCGATAATGGGCGCGACCTGAAAACCTGCCGTGTACCAATCGCGCAATGCGCCGGCGCCTTCTGCAGAACGAGCAGAGTCTGTCACTACCACCGTGTAGTGTTCTCCATAATCAAGTGACTTATCTGGTTGGAACTTCAAGGTCCTGTGCTGGTCGAGCCAGGTAAAAAGGCCTGGGACCGAGACAGTGGCCGAGTTCTCGATATGCCGTAGGTCGAACGCTGCTTCGCTGGAGATTACATCCATGGGCTGACTGAATGTGACCGTGATGGCTGTCGAGGGAGACACCTGATTGCCTTCGGGTTCGAAACCAAGGAGGATTGGATCGGCCGTACGAAAACGAATGGTGTGGTCCTCGGCCAAGAGCCCCCCAGTGGTATCTTCCAAACCGGCAGCGATGGTGACCACATAGTCGCTGGCTCCTGCAAGTGCTGTCTGCGGCTGGAAACTGTAGATGCTGGTGTTGAGCCACTCACCCTGGCCGGGGACGGGCGGATCGATCAGCAGGGGATGGGGCAGGTCGGCCATCTGTCCGACGCTGGTAAGGGGAACGACAGGCCGGTTAAAGATGACAGTGATGGGGGAATCTACACTCACTTCCAGGCTGTTGTCAGCCGGTTGACTACTGGTCACTTCCAGGTACCCGACGGTATTGAAGCGTAGGGCAATGGGGCTGGCCAGAGCCTTGCCATTCACACCTTTAGCCTTCTCATCCACCACCATGCGAAAGTTGGCGCCACGTGGCAAAGGGCGAGAGGGGGTGAATCGCAGCGTATTGGTATCGACCTGTACCTCACCTGGCGCTGCTGGTTCCAGCGAGAAAGCGGCGCCTGTGCTGGCGGCGTCCATGGCCTGGTCGAATATCACCAGAATCGGCTCTGCTAACGGCTGCTCTTCACCTCGTTCGGGCGAGGTACTGACGATCACCGGCGGCAGATCGAGTGCTGGTAGGGTCGCGGTGGGCGGCCGGAGGGTGGGTGTTTCGGCCACGACGGCGGGGGTGGCCGCCTGCGGTCGGGGCTGGGGCTCAGGTGCTGGCAGTGGTTGCGCACAGGCGGTCAGGCCCAGTGCACTGATGAGGATGACCCACACGAAAATTCTGATTGTTTTGTACGGCATGATTCCTCTCTCTTTGGGTGTTTGGCAAGTGCGGGCAGGTGGCGCAGTGTATCTGTTTATCCTTCTCTCACAGTGATCCAATGTATCTCAGATTGGATGCGAGCACCGGCAGCGTCGCCGCCGATGGCCCGGATTTGATGTGATCCTGGCGCTAGTTGCCACCAGATCTCATGGGGTTGCACGTGAGTTGTACCAGTAAGGAGACCATCGACAAAGAATTGCACGATTTCAGGCTGCCATTCGCCAGCCGGGCGGGCGGCCAGGCGAATCGTTTGCAGGTCGGACGGCAGATCTGGGGATAGGGTGTAGGTGTTGTTGGGATCAGGGCTGATCAGGTGGAGTACAGGTTCGTTCTTGGTAGATGGGCGAGCTGCTACAAGTGCTGGTTGTCCAACCCCCCGTGGTTGTCCAACCCCCCGTGGTTGTCCAACCCCCCGTGGTTGTCCGAGCCCAGGCGGCTGTCCGACACCGTTGGCAGCGGCCCAGTCCTGTAGTTCGGGAGGATAGAGGCGATAAACGCGATGCTCAAGGCACTCAGATGACGTTTGGGGGCCGGCAAGGGTACCGGCGCAGCGGTCGATGGTGAAAGGCTGATAGACGTCATCGAATTGGGTGGGTTCGGTTCCGGCGATAAACAATTCGCTACGCCGGCGCATACACCACTCCGTTGGTAGCTGGCCCGAATCCACACAAATTGTGGCCCGCACCAGACCCTCGGGCTGCGTAAAAGCGCGAACAGGTTGCTCTCGATGCGCCATCTCCATGAAATCATGCCAGATCGGCCCAGCGCCGCTGACGCCACTCACACCGATCATCGGCGTATTGTCTGCATTGCCCACCCACACCCCGACGACGAGATCTGGTGTGTACCCCACCGTCCAGTTATCCCGCCAATCGCCGGTGGTACCGGTTTTTACGGCGGCAGGACGAGCTAGTTGCAGCACGCTGTTGCGCCCAAAGGAAGGTGCTCGGGCATCGTCATCGCTGAGGATGTCGGTGATTAGGTGGGCGACGCGCTCATCCAACACGCGCGGGCGCCGCTGGGGATAAGCCGAAGTTTCGGCGTCGAATAGCACATGACCCGCGTCATCTTCCAGGCGCAGAATAGCGTGTGGCTCTATGCGGAAGCCGCCATTGGCGAAGGCAGCGTAGGCCCCAGTCAGTTGCAGAAGGCTCACCTCGCCGCCGCCCAGTGTCAGAGCCAGACCGTAGCGGGTATGGGGACGAAAGCTGGCGATGCCCTGCTTGCGCGCCTGCTCGATCAGGGCGGGAACGCCGATGTTTTCTAGCGTCTTTACTGCGGGCATGTTGTACGAACTGGCCAATGCTGTACGCACACTCACCGGCCCGTGCCAGCGAAGATCGTAGTTTTGCGGCGCGTACGGTTCGCCTTCAGCCGTTAAAAAGCTGGTACGCACATCGACGATGACCGAGGCTGCTGTGAGCGGTGGCAGCGCCTGCGCGGGATCCAGGGCGACGGCATACGTGATCGGTTTCATGGCTGAGCCGGGTTGGCGTAGAGCGACGGCGCCGTTGACAGCGCCACTGATCGTCGCATCAAAATAGTCAGGGCTACCGACCATGCTGAGAATGGCACCGCTGCTCGGATGCAGGGCCAGCAAGGCGGCATTTTCGAGGCGCCGGCCGGCTGGGGCATCCTCTTCCACTGCCAGCAATCGCATCTGACGTTGGACGATCCTCTCGGCCTGTCGCTGCCAATTAAGATCGAGCGTCGTAATCACTTGTAGCCCACCCTGCTGCAACCGTTCATTGCCGAGCAGAAGCCCCAATTGCTGTTCTGTGAAGCTGACAAAATGAGCTGCTTCGATGTCATCATCATCACCGGCGGCGAATTGCAATCGTTCTCTAGAAGCCAGGTCAGCTTCTGTGGCCGTGATGTAACCATGGTCGGCCATTTGCTGTAGCACCATGCCCTGGCGAGCTTTGGCCGATTCCAGATCGAGTAAGGGGTTGTGTAGGGTCGGGTTCTGCACCAGCCCAACCAACAGACTGCACTCGGCCAGATCCAGGTCCCGGCTGGACTTGCCGTAGTAGGCGTATGCTGCTGCTTCCAGGCCTGTGGCAAAATTGCCGAAATAGACCTGATTCAGGTAAAGGGCGAGGATATCTTCCTTGCTGTATTGGCGCTCGATACGCCAGGCCAGCCAGGCCTCTCGGAGCTTACGCCGGTAGGACTGGTCATAGCGTTCGTCTGCAGGCATGAGGGTGTTGCGAGCTAATTGTTGGGTGAGCGTGGAGGCGCCGGACACCACATAGCCGGATCGGGCGTTCTGCCAGGCAGCGCGGGCAATGGCCAAAGGATCGACGCCCGGATGCAAAAAGAATCGGCTATCCTCGATGGCGATAGTGGCCTGCCAACACGCGTCTGGTATCTGTTCGAATGCAAGGGGTGTCTGACGGCTGTCGCTAGTTGCGATCTCGTAAAGCCGTTGGCCGTTGCGGTCGAGAATGAGGATGCTGGGGCGCACCGATTGCGGTGTTTTGAGCGCGGGCCACGGCATCATCAGCGCCCCGGTTAGGGCCACTGTGACCAGGATGAGTAATGCGAACAGCACCAGCAGCCAGCGCTGCCGGTAAGGCCAGGACTTCATATTCTCTATAACGCTAGACTCGGGGCAGGTGTTCCAACCTGAAGTGTGTGTACTAACCCACTTCAACCCTCAGTCAGCGCCCTATTTTAATGCTTTGCTGGACGATTGGCCTACGCCCTAGCAGCATTCGCTGCCAAAGGCGGCAGGAACGAGGTGTTGACAGGGGTCCAGCCAATGTGTTCATCTGAGCGCAGCCACCTATCGTTATTTCACTGATTTTGAATCTGTTCAATCGCTGTTCTCAAAGTATCAAGGGCCTGTTCTTTATCCATCTTTTCGTAATTCAGCGACAGTAAGAATCCCTTATGTTCTTTCCTTAACTCTATCTCATCCTTGGCGAATTTATCACGGAGTCCTACAACCTGATACGTTTGAATCGGATAAGCTATCCCTTTCACTGTAATCTCCTCTTTTTTCTCACAAACTATACTGTCCTTCACTAAAGCATGTGTTTCATTAGAAATTAAGATTTGATCAGGCACTGCGCTTGATTCCAAACGACTGCCCTATAATCGTATAATCTAATCGATCTTCTGAGCCAAAATTTCCTACAGTACAGAATCCTGTATTTATACCAATTCTAATCCTTAGCGGTTTTAAAACACCCTGTCGCTCCCATTCACTCTGTAACGCCTTCATTCTCTCCCTCATTTCGTATGCCATTTGGACACAGGCTAAGGCATCTCCTTTCTGTCCTTTCGTTTCAGGATCTCCAAAGAAAATCATGATGGAATCTCCAATGAACTTATCAATCGTGCCCCCATATTGCAGTGCGATCTCGGCCATCTCATTTAAATAATGGTTTAGCAATTCAGTCATGGATTCTGATTCCAGACTTTCGGTGAGCTTCGTGAAGTCCTTGATATCAGAAAAAAAGACCGTCAACTTTTTGCGATAGGATTCGATTTTCACGTCTTGCTGCCCAGAAAAAATCGAGTCATAGATTTGTTTTGACAAATACTTGGAGAGTTTGGAAGAAAGAGTCTCTAATTCATGGTTCTTGTCATTGATTTTTTGCAAAGATCCTTGGAGTTCCTGAGTTCTCTCGATGACTCTTTGTTCCAGGAGAAGGTGAGAATCTTCCAATGATTTTTGAGCCACTTCCGCACTGGAAATGAAATAGTAAACCAGAAAGAAAATAAATGTAGAGATGAAACCTATGTTTAGAGTAAAAAACAAGGTCGTAATTTCGCTGGGGACGTCAATCCCGTATAACTGCACTTGTTTGTCAATGAACCCACTGAAGATAGTCAAAACCAAATAGACGACAAGCCAAAAAATCGCATATCTTCGGTGTTGAAGCGTAAATGCCCCCAGTATTCCTAATAACGCCCACAGCATCATTCCTCCACTGGCAACAAACCCCCCTAAACTCCATTGGAATATAAAGGGTACAAGTAAGCTTATCGATAATTGAATAAAACGGGCAACGGGGAACTTTTTCGTATAGTATAGAAATATAAAATTGCAAACCGTAATAACTGTAAAACCGTACGGTGCGAGTGAAACAGAGTAGAGTCCTGAATAGGCACTTATCGTCCCCCAGAGAATCCCACCAAAGCTCATAAATAATCCCATATATATCAAGAATCGGTGTTGTAGTTCTTCTTCTGGAGTACTACCCAGTTCATCTGCTATAGCAGATAATTGATTAAATAGTTTGGAAAACGTATCTTTCATTGTGAGTGCCACCAACTGGATATTATCAGAAAAACGGAAAGGATTTCAGCCTAGATGTCGCGAGTCAGCCGACCTGCGGTACTTCTTACACTTGGCGATTGAGATATTACGTGGTTATTCTGAATCTGCTTTCGGGAACGGCGCGCCAGTTAAGCGAATTCGCGATACGGTGTGTCTAGAATATCAATTCAAGAGAGGTTTCTGTCGCCTGATACAGGAGTCCATTCCGGAAAATCCATCAAGCTTCACCATGGTTAGCAGCCTATCATTAAGGCCAGGTAGCGTCAAGCAACCCATCTAGAGTCCCGCCATCGATTTCAACAATGGGCGTGATTTACTACGCTAGAAATCGATCTTTACGATATTGGCATCCTATACCAACGGGATGGAATCCCTGGCTCAAAGTACAAAGCGCTCTTGGTTGGGCGCTCTCGCTCTTGGTTGGGCGCTCTCGCTCTTGGTTGGGCGCTCTCGCTCTTGGTTGGGCGCTCTCGCCCTCAGGCGCTCGCGTGCTGGCAAAACCAGGCCCTGAGGGGCCGGGTCCTAAAGGGCCTTCGTATTTTCAGCGACGAATTCCATCCGGTTCGTGGAAACGCCAAAATTGTAAAGGGGCAAGTACTAAGAATGAACCACGCCGAACATTCCAATCTGGCCACCACAAATCTCGCGTGTTGAATTGTGCGCTTATTCGTGAGTGCACGGTCTAGGCAAGATCGCTTTATCTATTGGAGCAATTACGTGTTTATGCCTCGGTACAGAAAGTGTTCTACAGGCTCATTTCTATGGCTTGGGACGACGATGGGGATCTCCTCAGCCGTCGTGAATACACTACCCATGTTTCGCAAGAACGCTGGTTCGGCCTGGGCAGACCAAATGGCGAAGACCCCGCCCGGTTTCAATAGCTCTGACCATGTTTTGAGCGTCTCGAAGGTATATAACTGGCCATTCTTTTCGTGCGCAAGCCAGGAAGGTCCATTATCGACATCCAGCATGATCGCATCGTAGACATCGTGAGATAGTGCAGTTAGGAACAAAAATAAATCCTGTTGGATGATTGTGACACGAGAGTCTGCCAATGCCTTGCCGTTGAGCGCGGCAAAATGGCTGCGATTCCACTCGATGATGTAAGGGTTGATCTCGACGACGTCAGCGGATTCAACACCTACGTCGAGCGTTTCTTGCAGCGTGAAGCCCATCCCCAATCCACCTATCAACACCCTTGGTTTTGGCCCCTGACGATTGTCCAGCTCCGCCAGGCTGTGCCGAGCCAGTGCCCGTTCGCTGGTCTGGTTGTAGCTGGCCATGAGAAAGACGCCGTCAGAAATGATCTCGAAGGCGGTCGATCCGTCGTCCAACTGCCGCTGCTGCAGTTGCATCTCTCCTGAAGGCATCGTGTGGCGGGCGAGAACGACTCGTTCTTGCGGTTGTGGATTCATAGTGTAGTTTGCCTGTTGGATAATGTTGCCAAGAGATGTCCTAGCGCCGGAACACACCCTGACATCTCGGCCTGAATCGCCTGCAAATCGGCTTCAGTACGTCCTTCAAAACGTGGTAGTGGTTACATATTGACTGAAAATGTTCCAATTGATATTCTGCGTTAAAAGCAATCGAGCGGAGTACCATTATGATTCAGAATGTTATCACATATCATTGTACGAAGTGTAACAG
>PIVW01001479.1 GCA_003353825.1 Chloroflexota bacterium | reverse complement strand
GCACATCAAGCTATGACGATTACGACAATGCCTGGTCGCTGTACTTTACGGGAGAAGATTACACCAACGACCTGACTGAGGCAAGTGGCAATGCCATCGTGGGCGCCTGGCAGGAGGTGAGCTTAGTCTATGTTGCCACCGCAGATGATGCCGGAAATAAGATCGGTATCAAATTGTCTGGAGATAATTACGTTAACTTCGATGATGTGACACTTACAGAAGTGTTGCCTCAGGCACGAGAGCTGACTGATGTGGGTACTCTGATCAATGGTGACTTTGAGTACTGGAGTGATCACCCCGATGACACCACCTGGGCCTATGTGAGCACGATCCAGGACGATCCGGACGTGGCTTGGACCAGTTCATCCAGTGCGTGGATCGACAACGGCTATTGGGGTTACGAACATATTCATGGTACGAATGGTGATAGTGCGACTGTCGTGAGTTGGGGTGATGCCGACTCGGCCGTGGCTCAGAACTTGGGAACCACCTTCGTGGCAGGGGAGACCTACACGTTTTCCATTGACATCTACGGCGAATCCGCCGATGTAGACTCCGGCGGTCAGGGCGCTGGCCAACACTGGTGTATCGGCATTGGTACG